>DVFM01000033.1 GCA_018713245.1 Candidatus Merdivicinus intestinavium | reverse complement strand
TTATGAACGAGATTGACAAGGAAATGGTCCGCCGGGATTCCTGGCAGGGCAAGGGATATACAGCAAAAACCAGCGGCTGATTCACCAAAATCCCGCCGGTTTTTCTTGCTTTTATGAAAAATATATTGTATAATTGGAACAGAATAAACAAGGAGGTCCCAGTATGCGCGATTATACGATTATCACCGATTCCACCACCGACCTGGCTGTTCCGCTGCTGCGGGATGTGGATATCCAAATTATCCCCATGGAATTCCACCTGGACGGCCGCTCCTATCACAATTATCCGGACGAGCGGGAATATGACATGCGGCAGTTCTACGCCGAACTCAAGGCGGGAAAAACCTCCACCACAAGCCAGATCAACCAGCAGACCTTTACCGAAATCTTCGAGCCCATCCTCCGGGAGGGAAAAGACGTGCTGTACCTGGCCTTCTCTTCGGGGCTGAGCGGGACCTATCACAGCTCCTGTCTGGCGGCGGCCGATCTGCGGGAAAAGTATCCGGACGCCAAAATCCTCTGTGTGGACACGCTGGCCGCATCGGCGGGCGAAGGGCTGCTGGTCTATACGGCCGCGCGGAAAAAGGCGGAAGGCATGGGCATTGAGGAGTTGGCCAAATGGGTGGAGGACAACCGCCTGCACCTCTGCCACTGGTTCACGGTGGACGACCTGAACCACCTCAAGCGCGGCGGGCGGGTCAGCCCCGCTGCCGCCGTCATCGGGACGGCGCTGGGCATCAAGCCTGTCCTTCATGTGGACAATGAGGGGCATCTGATTCCCATGGAAAAAGTGCGGGGGCGCCGCAAATCCCTGGACGCCCTGGCGGATCACATGGAGAAAACCTGCTCCCCCCGGGACGGGCAGACCGTCTTTATCAGCCACGGAAACGCCCCGGAGGATGCGGAATATCTGGCCAAACAGATCCGTTCCCGGATGAAGGTCAAAGACATTGTCATCAGCACCATCGGCCCGGTCATCGGGAGCCATTCCGGTCCCGGCACTATCGCCCTGTTCTTTTTCGGGACGGTAAGATAAGAAGCGTTTGACACCAAAAGGAGGAAGTTCCAATGCGCATTGGAGTTTGCAGCGATTGTTTGATGGAAAAATATCCGGACGAGCTGGAGGCAATCCGGAAGTACCGGGAGCTGGGGGTCACCGCCCTGGATTACAGCGGGTATCATTACAGCAATCCGGGGAACCGGTACTTGCAGCCGGACTGGGAAGAGTATGCCCGCTCCCTCCGGCAGGCGGCGGACGAAAGCGGAATTGTGTTCTGCCAGGCCCATGCGCCGATGCTCTCCTATCTGGACACGCCGGAGAGCCGTGAAATTAAGATGGAAGTCACCCGCCGGATGTTCCGGGTCTGCGAAATTATCGGCTCGCCTTACCTGGTGATCCACCCCAGGATGTTCGCCGACGGCATCAACGGGGAAAAGCGGGACGAATATGTGGCGGCGAATGTGGAATTCTACCGGGAATTCCTGCCTTTGGCGGAAAAGCATCACGTCTCCATCGCGCTGGAGAACATGTTCGACTGGGACCCGAAGGTCCGCCGCATCTGCCGCACCACTTTTTCCACCATGGAGGAAATGCTGGAGTGCGCCGAGCAACTGGACAGCCCGTGGGTGTGCGTCTGCCTGGACACCGGCCACGCCAACATTCTGCGGGAATCCCCCGCTCTGGCGGCCCGCAAGCTGGGCCGTACCCTCAAACTGCTGCATGTCCACGACAACTGGGCGGTGAACGACGACCATCTGGTCTGCGGCTATGGCATCATTGACTGGGACGAATTCCTGGAGGCACTGAAGGAAATCGGCTATCAGGGGGATTTTTCCTCCGAAGCCACCAACACCGTCCACCTTCTCCCGCCGGAAGCGGCGGAGCAGGCGGTGCGCCTGATTGCGGAGGTGAGCCGCGCACTGCTCCAAAAGCACGGGATTCCCATCGAAGAATAATGTGCTATTCTGCAAGCTGCGGAAACAGGCGGTTATTCGCCGCAAATAGCAAACGGCAGGCTCCGGAAAAGAGCCTGCCGTTTTTTCCTGTCAGACGGAGAGCATTGTGCGGTCCGAAAGGCCGTGGCCCGCGGTTCCCGCAAACAGCTCCACCAGCTTTTGGGGCGTCATGCCCGCCCGTTCCTCGCCGGACACATCCAGCACCAGCCGGCCGCTGTCCATCATGATGGTGCGGCTGCCGAAAGCCAGGGCCTGATTCATGTCGTGGGTTATCATCAGGGCGGTGAGATTGTCCCGGGAGATGATTTCCCGGGTGATTTTCAGCACCTTTTGGGCGGTGGCGGGATCCAGCGCCGCCGTGTGCTCGTCCAGCAAAAGCAGCTTCGGCTTGGCGATGGTTGCCATCAGCAGGGCCGCCGCCTGACGCTGGCCGCCGGAAAGGAGGCCCATCTTGGTTTTCATCCGGTCCTCCAGCCCCAGCTCCAAAGTGGCGAGCAGTTCCCGGAAATAAGCGGAATCCTTCCGGTTCACCGCAAAAAAGTGGTGGGTGGACTTGCGGGTATAGGCCAGGGCCAGGTTTTCCTCGATGGTCATATTGGGGGCTGTCCCGCGGAGGGGATTCTGGTACAGGCAGCCGATATTCAGCGCCCGCTTGTAATCCTTGCGGTAGGTGATATCCTCCCCGTCCAGCAGGATGCTGCCGGCGTCCGGCAGGAATTTGCCCAAAATGGCGTTGAAGAGGGTGGATTTCCCCGCCCCGTTGGAGCCCAGGATGGTGATAAATTCCCCTTTCCCCACCTCCAGGGAAAAATCCTGGAGGGCGATTTTTTCGTTAACGGTCCCCGCCTCGAATTTTTTGGTGAGGTGCGTAATGACAAGCTGCGCGTTCATGCGTTCTTCCCCCTTTCGGCTGCCAGACGCGCCTTCCGGATGGCCAGTTTCCGGCGGGCCAGCGGAAGGGCCAGCGCGATGACGACAATGACGGCAGACAGCAGCTTGACGCCGTAGCTGGGCATGTTGATCTTATAAGCAAGCTGAAGAATCAGCCGGTAAACCGCAGAGCCGGCCACGGCGGAGATGACGCCCAGCGTGACGCTCCGGCGGCCGAACATCGCCTGGCCGATGATAACCGAAGCGAGGCCCACCACCAGCATGCCGCTGCCGCTGTTCAGGTCGGCAAAACGCTGCTGCTGGCAGAGGAGGCTCCCGGAAAGGGCCACCAGCCCGTTGGCGATCATAATGCCCAGCACCCGGGAAAAATCCGCGTTGATGGAAGAGGAACGGACCATCTCCTCGTTGTCGCCGGTGGCGCGGATGGCCATGCCGGAACGGGTTTTGAAAAAGACGCAGAGGAGCGCCGCCACCGCGGCGACAATCACGGCTGTGAGGATCAAAACAGCCGCCGTGGTGTCAATCCCGGGGAAAAGCCCTGCAAACATCTTGTAAATCGTGGGGCTGGAGACAAAAACCTCGCTCCCGCTCTCATTCAGCTCCGCGCTTTGGAGATAAAGATTGGACTGGCCGCCCAGCACCATATAGTTGATGGTATAAAGGCCGGTCATGGTCAAAATCCCGGACAAAATGGCGTTGATGCGCAGCTTTGTCTGCAAAAAACCGGTTACAAGCCCCGCCAGACCGCCGGCCAGCGTCCCCGCAAACAGGGCCAGGATGGGGTGTCCGGCAATGGTGACGACGGCGCAGACCGTCATGCCGAACACCAGGCTCCCGTCAATAGTCAGGTCCGGGGTATTGAGAATCTTGAACGCAATAAACACCCCCATGGCCATGGGCGCATAAATAGCGCCCTGGCTCAGGGCCGATAAAAGCAGGTGCACGTACTCCATTTTTACTCCGCCCCTCCGTTGTTATTCGCCGAAATGGCTGGTGCCGTCGGCTTCCACCAGAACGGAATAGCCTTCCAGCATCTCATCGGTCAGCTCCAGGCCAAGGGTGTCCGCCGCCTGGAGGTTCACATACTTGGCGTACTCGGCCAGCGTTTCATAGGGGATGTCGGCGGGCGCTTCCCCGTCGGCGATGCGGAGGATCATGTCCGCCACCTGGGTCCCCAGCTGGACATAGTTGACGCCGATGGTGGCAAAGCCGCCGTCTGCCACCATGGAGTCCGCGCCGCAGTAGACGGGGATGCCGTTGGAGTAGGCGGCGTCGGTATAGGTGGGCATGGCGGACGCGATGGAATTGTCGTTGCCGGTGTAGAGGACGTCGACGCCCTCGGAAATCAGGGTTTCCACGGCGGTGGGAAGCTCGGAGAGGTTCGCGATGGACGCTTCCTCATAGGCGATGCCGTTTTCATCGCAGTAGGCTTCGGCGGCCTGGATGGTGGAAACGGAGTTGGTTTCGCTGGAGGTGTACAGGAAGCCGATCTTCTGGTAATCCGGCTGGAAGTTGGAGATCAGCTCGACGATCTCCCCGGCGGGGATGTTGTTGGAAACGCCGGTGATGTACTGGCAGTCGGAGCCGGTGAGTCCGGCGGCGTCCGGGTCGGAGACGGCGGCGAAGATGATGGGGGTATCTTCCCCGTCAAAGACCGCCTTGGCGGTTTGGGCGGTGTTGGTGGCGATGGGGACCACAATGTCCACCCCTTCGGAGCGCTGGTTCTGGAGGATGGTGGTCAGGGCGGTGGTGTCGTTGTTGGCGTTTTCGGTGACAACCCGAATGTCATCCCGCCCGGCGGCTTCCAGCTCGGCAATGATGGTGTCCCGGATTTGGTCCAGCGAGGTGTGGCTCATGGGCTGAACGATGGCGACGGTGATCTCGCCGCCGGAAGAATCGCAGCCGGTGGTCAGGACGGATGCGGCGGCGGCCGCGGCGGTCAAAACTGCAAGCATCTTTTTCATGGCAAAAACCTTCCTTTTCTGTAATCTTCAAGCCAGCGGGGCGATTTCCTCCGCCATGGCGATATGTTTCCGAATGACGGCACAGGAGGCGTCCAGCTGTTCCTGTTCCGCCGGGGTCAAGGGGAGTTCGATGATTTTTTCCGCTCCGCCGGCGCCCACGACGCAGGGGACGCCGCAGTGGACCCCCTCCTGCCCGTATTCGCCGCAGAGCTGGACCGACAGCGGGAGCACCGCCTTCTGGTCCCGGATAATCGCTTCCGCCAGCATGGCCAGGGACTGGCCGATGCCGAATTCCGTGGAACCCTTGCCGTTGATGATATCCATTCCGATCATCCGCGTGCGTTCCAGGACGCGGGCGGGGTCCACCTCCGGGTAATTCTCCAGCGGCAGCCCGCCGATGCGGACCGCGGAAAAGGGAATCATGGACGAATCGCCGTGCTCCCCCATGGAGAAGGCCAGAACCGACTGGCGGCTGACGCGGGCTTCCTCCGACAGGGTGCGGATGAGCCGGGCGGTATCCAGGAGGGTCCCGGTGCTGAAAACCCGGTTCCGGGGGAGCCCCAGGCCCTTGCGGATGTAGTCGGCGACAATGTCCGCCGGGTTGGTGATGGTAATTACGATGCCGGGGATGGGATACGGCCGGAGCTGCTCCAGAAGGGTGCGGGCCATTTGAACCGAATCCCCCAAAAGGTCCAGCCGGGTCTGTCCGGGGGTGCGGGCTTTGCCGATGCTGACCACGACAATATCGGCGTCGGCACAGTCGGCGTAATCCCCTGCCCGAACCAGCGCGGAAGCCGGCGGGAAGGAAAGGGAATCGGCGATGTCCATGGCCTGGGCGGCCGCCTTTTCCCGGCTGATATCCACCAGCACAATTTCGTCAAAGCACCATCGCCAGCAAAGGGCCTGCGCACAATGGGAACCCACGTGCCCGGCTCCGATGATGACGATTTTCCGTTTCTTTGACATAACGACCATCCTTTCTGCAAACAAAAAGCCCCTGACCGCAAATTTCATTGCAGTCAAGGGCGAAATTTCTTTCGCGGTGCCACCTTGATTCAGCCCGATAACGGGCCCTCAGCGGGATACCAGCATATCCCCGGCCACTGACGCGTGCCTCACGTCGGCGCATTTGACGCCGCCCTCAGCAGACCATATTGTTCAGCATTTCATACAGGGCTCACACCGCCCCCTGCTCGCTGGGAAGAAACCCGCTGATTTTTTTCTGCTTCAACAGTTTCGGGATCAACCATTTTCTTTACTATACCACAGCAATTCCGCTTTGTCAAGGCCCGCCGCGTTTTTTCCGGCAGTCATTCCGGAATTTTATGAACCGGCGCCAGTTCTACGGCCCGGACGCCTCTCCCCCGTTTCCGATCCGGAGGCTAGAACAATTTGGCGATGGCGGGCACCAATTCCTTGATGACCGTTTGGGTGGTGTTGATGCAAAGGTCGAAGTTCAGTTTGTCGCCCCAGGAATGGCCGGTGTAAAACTCATAATACTTGGCGCGTTTTTTGTCGATGCCGGAAATTTTCTGGCGCAGTTCCTTGTCGGAAAGCTGCTCCTCCTCCGGGCCTTTTTCCCGGCAGCGTTTGAGTTTGCTGTCCATATCCGCATAGACGAAAATGCGGAAGGGCCGGTATTCCCGCAGAATATAGTCCGCGCAGCGCCCGACGATCACGCAGTCGGATTTGGCGGCCATTTCCGTGAGAATCTTTGCCTGCTCCTGATAAACCGTCATGGTCTGCTCAAAAGCGGGACTGACCGAAGGGTAAAAGCTCCGCCCGATATGAATCGGGAAGGAAAACGAAGGCCGGTGCTCCACGATTGCCTGGATATACTGTTCCGACAGGGATGTTCTTTTGGAAATCTCGCTGATGATTTCCTGGTCGTAATAGGCAAACCCCAGTTGCTCCGACAGCCGCCGGCCGAATTCACGGCCGCCGCTTCCAAATTCACGCCCGATGGTGATGATCTTATTCATAAGAACCCTTCCTTTCACTGAATTGTTTTGTATAACGCACGATCATACAAACCACATAAACAGCCACCAGCAATTCCGTCAGCGGCATTGCAAACCAGATGGAGTCCGCCCCGGCTGCCGCAGGCAGCAGCAGGATCAGAATGCCGCTGATGACGAGCCCCCGGGAAATGGAAACCACAAACGCCGCCCTGGGCTTCATAATGGCCTGGAAGTAATAGGTGGAAAAGATGTTCAGCGGGAGGAGCAGGAACGAAAGGCCGTAGGTCTGGATAATCGCCGGGGCGATCCGCAGGACTTCCTCCGTCGGGGACATAAACAGGCGGATAAACTGGTTTGGAATCGTCAGGCAGAGGACTGTCCAGACAATGCCGAAAAAGGCTGTGGTCCCGATGGCATACCGGAGCGTCTGCCGGATGCGGTCCCCTTTTCCCGCCCCGAAGTTGGTGGAGAAAATCGGCTGGGACGCCTGCCCCACGCTGTAGGCGCAGCACTGGACAAAGGTGCTGATGTTGACAATGACCCCGTAGACGGAGAGGGCGTTGGTGCCGAGATAGGCCATGATCTGCCGGTTGAAGAGAATCGTCAGGATACCCATGGCGATGTCAATAAAGAAGGTGGAAAAGCCGGTGACAGAAATTTCCCGGAATTTCCGGAGCAGCTTTGTGGGGCGGACCAGCCGCAGGGTGTTTTTCTTCCGGAAAAAGTGGGTCAGCATGACGATGATGGAAATCACCGTGCCGACGGCAGTGGCAAGACCCGCGCCCATGGCGCCCATATCGCAGGTGAATACAAAGAAATAATCCCCAAAGACGTTAAAGATGCCGCCCGCCAAAACGCCGCCGGTGGCAAGGGCGGGATTCTGGTCGTTGCGGAGATAGGCTGCCAGCGTCTGGGTGAACAGGAAGCAGGGAACGACGAATTTAATGGGCAGGACGTACTCCCGGGCCAGGGTCAGGGTGTGTCCCTCCGCGCCGAAAAACTCCAGCAGCTGCCGGTCGAAAAAGGCGATGATAATCCACACAAGGACGGCCAGGATCACCGAGCCGATGATGGATGCGGTAAAGTATTCGTTGGATTGGCGGGTTTGCCCATCCCCTTTGCCCCGGATGGTGCTGAACAGGACGGAACCGCCGATTCCCATCAGGAGACCCAGGCTGTAGATAATGTTCCAGATGGGGGCCACTACGGCCAGGGCCGCCGTGCCTTCGGGGCCGTGGTACTGGCCCACCATGGCCATGTCCACAATGGAATAAATGGAAGTAATCAGGGCGCTGCCGAAAGCGGCCGCCAGATACTTGAAATAGAGCGTTTTGATTTTCCCGTTCAGGAAATTCATATGCGAATTCCTCCTTCATAACAAAAAGCTGGATAAGGACAGACATTTCAGCCTGTGCCTTATCCAGCCCATCATTTCCAACGAATGATTTGCCCTCCGAGCAAGCAACTTTATTTTATCCTATTTTCCGCTTTTTGTCAAGGGGACCGCGCGGTTTCCGGACCATGCAGATTCTCCGAAAATTATGTCCCGCTTTATCGCGAAATGCACACCTGAAAGGCAAGACAAAGATTTAGAACGAAACCCGCTCCAGGTTGTGCTTCTGCAAAAATCATCCCTGTTCCAACGCGGGACAAAAAGAATACGCACACCCACCAACGTGAGTGCGCGTATTTGCTGCGGCTCGCAGCCGTTTGGTTGGGGTGGAAGGATTTGAACCCTCGGAATGTCAGAGCCAGAATCTGATGCCTTACCGCTTGGCGACACCCCAATATTCAATTAAAACTGCTTTCCACAAGAGTCAAACAGATTCCGGCTGGCTGAAGCCAGCCGGACCGTTTTTGTGGTTGGGGTGGAAGGATTTGAACCCTCGGAATGTCAGAGCCAGAATCTGATGCCTTACCACTTGGCGACACCCCAATATGAAGTTGTTGATAAAAATGGTTGGGCTAGATGGATTCGAACCATCGGAATGCAGGAGTCAAAGTCCTGTGCCTTACCACTTGGCGATAGCCCAGTGTAAAATGGGGTGGATAGTGGGATTCGAACCCACGGCCTTCAGAGCCACAATCTGACGCGCTAACCAACTGCGCTATACCCACCATGTATTGGCGCGCCCATCAGGACTCGAACCTGAGACCTACTGCTTAGAAGGCAGTTGCTCTATCCAGCTGAGCTATGAGCGCAAAAACCGAAAAGGTTGGAGCGGGTGATGGGAATCGAACCCACGTAACCAGCTTGGAAGGCTGGAATTCTACCATTGAACTACACCCGCAAAGGAACACAGAACCTTTGACTTTCTCCTTGCCGTTACCGTTTGTATCAGCAACGTATGTTATTATAGCACACCGCTTTTTGTTTGTCAACACTTTTTTGAAACTTTTTTCATTTTTTTCCATCCCCCGCCAGAGCAGTTTCCGAGCCTCCGCAAAGAAGGCCCGGAAACGGCGGGAAACGGCTTATTTCTTTTCGCTGCGTTTCCGCTCCAGCAGCTTATTGATGCGATGCACAGGATTCAGGAGGTTGCTGATGGATCCGTCGTGATTGAGGGTATCCACAATATAGGCGATGTACTTGGACATATCCACCGAGCTGTACCACTCCCTCTGGAGCAATTCAGGGGTACGGTAGATGAGGTTGGTAGTGAACACACGGGTAATCTCCCCGTTCCGGGCAGCCTCGTCGAATTTGGAAAGGCCATCGCAGAACAGGCCGAAAGCAGCGAACACGAAAATTCTCCGCGCGCCCATCTTTTTCAGCTTGCCGGCAATTTCCAGAACGGACTCGCCGGAAGAAATCATGTCGTCCACGATGATGAGGTCTTTCCCGGCCACATTGTCGCCCAGAAATTCGTGGGCTACAATGGGGTTGCGGCCGTTGACAATGACAGAATAGTCGCGCCGCTTATAGAACATGCCCAGGTCTACCCCCAGCACGGAGGAATAGTACATGCACCGGGACATGCCGCCTTCGTCGGGGGAAATCATCATCAGGTTTTCCCGGTCAAATTCAATGTCCGGGACCGTGTTGACCAGCGCTTTCAGGAACTGGTAGGCGGGCTGCACGTCCTCAAAGCCGATCAGCGGGATCGCATTCTGGACGCGGGCGTCGTGAGCGCTGAAGGTGATGATGTTTTCCACGCCCATGTTCGCCAGCTCCTGAAGGCAAAGGGCGCAGTCCAGGGATTCGCGGGAAGTGCGGCGATGCTGGCGTCCTTCGTACAGCATCGGCATAATGACGTTCACGCGGCGGGCCTTACCGCTGATGGCGGCGATGACGCGCTTCAGGTCCTGGTAGTGGTCGTCGGGGCTCATGGGAACGTCCATCCCATACATTTTGTAGGTAACGCCGTAGTTGAAAACGTCGGACAGGATATAAATATCATGTCCGCGGACGGATTCTTTGAGCGTGCCTTTGGCTTCTCCGGTGCCAAACCGGGGGCAATAGGCCTTCAGCTGGTAGGTGTCACGGCAGTATCCGATAAAATCCGCATCGTTCATCAGCTCACCGTGCCGCTGGGAACGCCACTCCGCCAGGTATTTATCCACCTTGGCGGTGATTTCCTCACAGCCTTTCATTCCCACCAGGCTCAGCATACCAACCGGGATCGTAATCTCATGAACTGGCTCCTGCACTCTGCATTCCTCCTATAGGTCCTTGTTCTTATTCCTGCGCCTTCCGTCGGAAGGCAAATCATACACCCTTATTATACCGATTTTCGACAAAGATTGCAATTTTTTCACCGTAGGAAAAGCGCAAAAATATCGTCACAGTTTTAGTAATTTCCACAAAGAAAAAAATCGGCTGTTTTCTTAAATTTGGAAAAATCCCAAACGAGAAAACAGCCGATTTTCACAATTTCTTCTTAGAACATATTCAGAAGCTGCCCGTAATCCTGCAAAAACAGGTCGGAAAGGCGGCGGACCTCCTCCGTCTCCTCCGGATCGGCGGTTGGGTCGTAGATTCCCACAGCGGTGAATCCCGCCGCTTTTAAGGTGCGGATGCAGTAGGCTGCGTCCTCAAAAACCACCGTCTCCGCAAGCGGAAGCCCCAGCCGGCGCGCCGATTCCAGATAAATGTCCGGCCGGGTCTTGGAGGCGCCCACATCGTCGCAGCAGAGGAGAAATTCCATGTACGGCATAATCCCCAGCCGCTCCAGCACCGGAACCGCAAGGTCCCGGCGGGTGGCCGTCGCGACGCACATGGAAAGCCCCGCGGCTCTCCCCTTCTCCAGCACCTCCATAATCCCGGGCATCGGCTTTACCGTTTCATAATACGGGCGGATGGCCTTATAATAGGTTTCCACAAAATCCCGGCGGCCGGAAAAACGGATGCCGTACTTTGCAAACTCACGAACGACCTCCTCTTCCTGCATACCGTAGATCCGATGATCGAAATCGGGGCCCGCAGCCTCTGCATCCCCCCCGCAGTAGGCAAGGCAGAGGCTCCCGATATGCCGCCAGCCCTCCATCGAATCGATGAGCGTACCGTCCATGTCAAATATAATTCCTTTTTTCCGGCTTTCCATTAGATACTCTCCTTTATTTTGCTGTGTTCAGTATAGCACAGAAAAAAAAGCGCCGCAAGTGCCCATATAAATTTTACCAAAGCATGGGATACACCTTACATTTCCGGGAACCCTATTTTCAAACAGACCATATGCAAGGGAGAGGATACCATGAAAATCACCAAGCAGGCCATTCTGCGCGCCGCCGCTCTTTTGGCTGCCAACCTGGCGGCGGCGGGGGCTGTATCTCTGTACTATCCCGGCCCTGCCGCCGAAACCCTGTCCCGGGTCGGCTCGCAGGGAAACGAGGTAAAGGCAATCCAGCAGGAACTCAAGGACCGCGGACTTTACAGCGGCGAGGTGGACGGAATTTTCGGCTCCGCAACCGAAAGCGCCGTCAAACGCTTTCAGACCCAGCAGGGGCTGACGGCCGACGGCATCGCGGGGCCGCAGACTCTGGCCAAGCTGGGCATCTCCATCGGGACCGTCCCGGAGGCCAACGAGGCGAACGTCAGCCTTCTGGCGCGGATTATCTCCGCGGAAGCGCGGGGGGAGCCCTATGAGGGGCAGGTTGCCGTGGGGGCAGTGGTCCTCAACCGGGTGGAGCACCCATCCTTTCCGGATACCCTGTCCGGGGTGATCTACCAGCCGGGGGCTTTTACCGCCATCACCGACGGACAGTTTAACGAACCCATCGCCGAATCCGCCTACCGCGCCGCCCGGGACGCCTTAAACGGGCTGGACCCCTCCGGCGGCGCCATCTACTATTATAATCCGGACAAAACCTCCAACCAGTGGATCCGGACCCGCCCGGTTATCAAACGGATCGGGGATCACCTGTTCTGTTCCTGATATTTCCCGGCATTGCGGGACACCTTGCCGATTTTTTATCAAATCTTAAGCTTTTCTTGCTGGTTTCTTATATTCTGGCTGTTATAATAAATTTGAAAAAGTTGAAGGGACAGCGCCTTCTGCTTCGTTTTCTGATTTGAAAGCCAAAACTGCTGACAACCGGGGCCGCCGCAGCGCGCCGGCGGCTCCCTTGAAAACAGAAAGATAGGAGAATTGCCATGAAGATTCTGCTTGCTATGCTATCCACCCTCGCATGGGGGCTGAGCTTTTTCTTCACAATCTACGCTACATACAATCTGATTGTAGCGCTGGCCGGATTCAAGCGGCGGAAAGCCCGGGCAGCCTGCCCGCCCAAAAACCGCTTTGCCGTGCTGATCGCCGCCCGCAACGAGGAATGCGTCATCGGGAACCTGGTGGAAAGCCTGAACGCGCAGGACTATCCCAAAGAGCTTTTCGACGTTTACGTCATCCCCAACAACTGCACCGACGACACCGCCGGCGCCGCCAGAAAAGCGGGGGCGAAAATCATAGACTGCACCATCCCGGTCAAATCCAAAGGGGAGGTGCTGACCTTCGCTTTCGACAAGCTGCTGGAAGAAGAAAAATACGACGCCTTCTGCGTCTTTGACGCGGACAATCTGGTGGACCCCGGCTTCCTGAAGGCGATGAACAGCGCCGTCTGCGGCGGCGCAAAGGTGGGCCAGGCTTACCGCGACAGCAAAAACCCCCACGATACGGCGATTTCCGGCAGCTACTCCATTTATTACTGGATGATCAGCCGCTTCTACAGCCAGTCCCGCAGCAACATCGGCCTCACCGCCATCATCAACGGCAGCGGCTGGATGGTCACCGCCGGAATGCTCCGGGAAATGGGCGGGTTCCACACCAGCACCCTCACTGAGGACCTGGAGTTCGCAACCCAGTGCATCCTCCGCGACGTCAAGGTGGAATGGGTCCCTGAAGCGCGCATCTATGACGAGCAGCCCCTGACCTTCGCCCAGTCCTGGAAACAGCGGAAGCGCTGGTCCAGCGGCATGATTCAGACCTGCAGCCGCTACGCCCCCGCCGTGCTGCGCAAGGCGGTCCGGCAGCGCTCCGCTCTGAACGCCGACCAGTTTATTTTCCTCATTGCGCCGATCATGCAGGTGGTCTGTTTCCTTTCGATGCTCATCAGCGCCGTCTTGGCCGCCTGTTACCTCCAGGTGCAGCTTTTCCCCGCCACCTGGGTGTATATCCAGCTGTTCTCCCCCATCGGCCTTTCCTTCCTGGGGACGGCGGGTCTGGCGCTCCTCACGCTGCTCACCGAGAAAAAATTCAGCCGCAAAATGTGGAAGGCGGTATTTTATTACTGGGTCTTTGTCATGAGCTGGATTCCCATCAACCTGCTCTGCCTGGTAAAGCGCACGACGGTCTGGGACGAAATCAAGCACACCCGCAGCGTGCGGATGTCCGAGCTTTCCATTGAAAAATAACGCCCAAAAGAGAACCGGCACGGTCCAGAAAACGGACCGCGCCGGTTTTCATGTCTGCTGAAGGCCGGTTCAGCGGGAAACTTCTTCCATGGCGATTTCCGCCCACCGCGTCAGGCGCTGGGGCTGATAGCGAACGGTGGAGATATCCTTCAGAATGAGCTCCAGGTTCACATGGTGATTTCTGGCCGCGTCAATGGTGCGCCGGATATCCCGGCGAATCTCGTCCTCGTCCATGCTGTCGGCGGCCAGGTAGGCTGGCGTAGGCTTGTTGGACATGATGAGCGTCGGGCCGATTTTCTCCGCAAAGGCTTCCCGGTCGCTCCAGGGGCTGCAGGACACCTTCCGCAGGTGGGGAATCCGCTTCACCATCTCCAGCCGGTCGTCCAGCCGGTCGCAGCAGCCGTAATAGATCATCCCGAACGGTTCCGCCATCCGGGTGATATAAGGAATCTCAAATTCCTCCGTAATGTCCGGAGAAACGGAAGAAAACAGCTGCGCCATTCCGAAAGCCCAGCAATTCCGGGACTGGCTCCCCTTCCCCTGCCCAAAGTCGGGCAGCAGCTCGTCCGTATAAGTGTAGGAGCAGTGGCAGGTGTTGGCAATATCGTTGTGAATGCCCAGCTCATTGGCTTCCTTGATGCCGTTCAGCACCGAATGGGTGAACTTTTCCATAATGGCGTGGATAAACTCCGGACGGTCCAGCAGATCGATATAGGCATTTGTAACGCCCATCAGCATGCTGATGGTGTCCCAGACGCCGAGGTGGAACTGGCTGCCGCCGCTCTGCAGAACCGGGGCGACGCCGTCAAAGACATCCGCCGCTTCCTCCATCCAAAGGCGGCTTTGGGCTTCGTCGTGGGTAAAATGCATATCCTTGATTTTTTCCAAGTCCTCTTCCGTCTGAAGCTGGTTAAAGAAATGGTGGGAAACCACGGAGTTCGTCGCGTCGGTCGCCTGGGTTTCCTCCTCGATGCTGATGCCGTAGCCGGTGCAGGAAATGGCCTTGGGAATGGTGACAAACGGCTCCACCACCATATCCGCGGGGAAGCGGTTCCACCGGTAAATGGTCGAACGGAGCTGATTTTCGATCCCGCGCCAGAAGGGGTCGGCAATTTGGCAGGTAAGGGACCCGTCGTCGTTTAATTCGTTCCAGGGGAGCTGGTCGATGACCACCATGGGGCGCTCCATCCGGCTGCGGTTGAGGGCTTTCCAAAGGTCGCGCTTTTCCGCCTGAACGGGCAGGGATGCGATTTCCATATACCGGGAAGCGAGGTCCCGGAGAATCCGGCGTTCTGCTGCTGTCAAATTCATAATGTTTTCCACCTTTCCGAATTGGGTTTCTGGTTACATTATACACGCCGTTTCCGATGCTGTACACTGTTTTTTTCGCCGGATTATTCGCAAAAATTGACATTTCCGGAAAAGGAGGGTATAATGAAGGCAGGAAAGAAGGTGACGCTGTTTGCTGGTTGGATATGGCTGCCAGACCGTGCCGGAGGACTGGCATGTGGACGAAAAATCCGCCTGCGGATATGTGCGGGTGTACGAAATCTACAGCGGGGAGCTGGAGTATCAGGACAGCGGCGGCTGCCGCTCCATAAAACCGGGCACCATCTGCCTGTTCCCCTCCGCCGCCCCCTTTTCCATCCGCCACAACCCCCGGAATCCGCTGTGCTGCACCCATCTGCATCTGGACATCGCGCCTGCCGTTCTGCGCAGGCTTGCGGTGCTGGACGCGCCGGAGGATTCGCTCCCCCGCCGGATCTTCGCCGCGCTGCGGATTTCGGCGGAAAGCGGAAACGACCGGATAACCGAGCAGCTTGCGGCGGCCTTTGAGGAATACTGCCGGCAGCAGGAGCTGTTCCCCGTCCTGGACGGCGGCATCTCCCGGGCGCTGCGCGCCATGTCGGAGCAGGTTCGCAAAAATTGGTCCGTCAGGGAGCTGAGCGAGCTGGCGGGCTACTCCGAATCCTATTTCATCCGGCGGTTCCGGGCGGAAGCCGGCGCTTCCCCGCATCAATACCTCATCAGCTGCCGGATGCGGGCCGCAGTCCGGCTTTTGTGGGACGGCAGCGTCTCCGTCAGCCAGGCGGCGGAACAGGCGGGATATCCGGACCTGAAGTCCTTCAGCCGGGCTTTCCGCCGTCATTACGGCCTTTCGCCCAGCGAATACCGGGCTGCCGGCAGGCTGTTCCCCTGACGCCGGAAATTTACAAAAAAGTTTACAGTTTTACCGAGATTTTTTTAGAGATTTCAAAGAAAAAAAAGATATAATGAAGAAAAGGACTGAGGCATCGGACAAACAGGAGATGATTGCATGAGCAGCTTTGTGACATTTGAAAATGTATATAAGCGCTATCATATGGGAGAAGTTACCATTACCGCGTCGGACGGCGTTTCATTTGAAATTGAGCAGGGAGAGTTCGCCGTTGTGGTGGGCTCCAGCGGCGCGGGAAAAACCACCGTCCTCAATATGCTGGGCGGGATGGATACCTGCGACGAAGGCAAGATTCTGGTGGACGGGCAGGATATTGCAAAATATACCCCCAAACAGCTCACCGCCTACCGCCGCTACGACATCGGCTTTGTGTTCCAGTTTTACAACCTGGTTCCGAACCTGACCGCCAAGGAAAACGTGGAGCTCGCCACCCAGGTGAGCCGCAATCCCATGGACGCCGCCCAGGTTTTGGTGGATGTGGGGCTGGGAGAACGGATGGGGAACTTTCCCGGGCAGCTTTCCGGCGGCGAACAGCAGCGCGTTTCCATCGCCCGCGCGCTGGCCAAGCGGCCGAAACTCCTCCTTTGCGACGAACCCACCGGCGCGCTGGACGACAACACCGGCAAGGCCATCCTGAAGCTTTTGCAGGACACCTGCCGCCGCAACAACATGACCATTATCCTCATTACCCACAATTCCGCCATCACCCCCATGGCTGACCGGGTCATCCGCATGAAAAACAGCAAAGTGAGCGAGATTTATTTAAACGACCGCCCTGTTCCTGTGGAAGACATTGAGTGGTAAGGGGGAATCGGGATGAAAAAACACAAAGGCGCGCTCCTGACCGAAACGCTCCGCAGCATCTGGCAGACGCGGACCCGCTTTCTCTCCATTTTGATTATCGTTGCGCTGGGATGCGGTTTTTTTGCGGGGCTCAAAGCCAGCTGCCCCGACATGCTGCTGACGGCGGACGACTACTTTAACGACACCCATCTGATGGACCTGCACCTGATGTCCACCTTCGGCTTCAACGAGGACGACCTGGCGGCCGTCCGGGAGGTAGACGGCATCGAGGGCTTCCAGCCCGCTTACAGCGCCGACGCCTTCCTGTCCACAGAGGAAGGGACCGACACCATCGTCAAGGTCTACTCCCTCCCCTCCTCCCGGGACGAGGAGGACCCGAATTACCTGAACCGCCCGCTGCTTCTGGAGGGCAGGCTTCCGGAAAATCCGGGGGAATGCGTGGTGGAGCAGAGCTTCCACACCGACGGAGAATCCCTTTTGGGAAGCACGGTGGAGCTTGTCTCCGGCAGCGAGGATTCGGACCTGTCCGATTCCCTCAACACCACCTCCTTTACCGTCGTCGGCATCGTCCGGTTCCCCATTTATCTGGGCTACAACCGGGGATACAGCACCATCGGCGACGGCGAAGTCGACCTCTTTATGCTGATTCCGGAGGAGGATTTTTCCTATGAGGTTTACACCGACGTTTATCTGACCCTGGACAGCACCGAGGGCCTTTCCGCCTTTGACGAGGAATATGAGGCGGCTGTTTCCGCCAAAACCGACGAGCTGGAGCAGGTTGCCGCCGAGCGGGGCGACGCCCGCTACCAGGAAATTTACGAGGAAGCCCAGGGAGAAATTGACAACGCCAAGCAGGAATTGGCCGACGCGGAACAGGAACGGGATCAGCAGATCGCCGACGCGCAGGCCGAGCTGGATGCCGCGGAAGCGGAGCTTGCAAGCGGCCGCGCGGAATATGAACAATCCCTCGCCGATTTCAACCAGCAGATTCGGGATGCGGAGGACGCCCTGGTAGAAGGCGAAACCCGGCTTGCCGACGCGGAGGACGAATACGACGACGGCCTGGCCGCCTATGAAGCGGGGCTGCAGGAATATGAGCAGAACCTTCCCCAAGCTCAAGCGCAATTGGACGAGGCGCGCAAACAGCTGGAAGAGCTGCAGGCCAGCGCCGGGCCCGCCATCGAGCAGGCAGACAATGCAGCCGCCCTCCTGGATGGCGTAAACACCGTTATCAGCAGCTATGCCGGTCAGGAAGCGGCAGCGTGGGACAGCCTGCCCGCCGAAACCAGGCAGACGGTGGAAAATGCGGACACCCTGCTGGCGCTTTTGCCGGAAGGGACGCTTCCGGAAGGAACCAGCCTTTCCCAGATGCTGCGGGATTACCTGGGCGCTTCCGCCAGACAAAAGGAGCGGATGACGGAAGAACTTTCCGCCGTAACCGGCGCGGTTTCCGGCGCGCTGGACGCCCAGAACGAAGCCCTTGCCGAGGCGCGCAGCGGCATTGCCCAGCTCACTTCTTCCATTGAAGAGGGAGAGCGGCAGCTGGAGGAAACCCGGACGCAGCTGGAAGAAACCCGCGTCCTGCTGGAACAGACCCGTCAGACTTTAGACGAACAGGACGCAGCGCTCTCCGAAAGCTGGCGGGAATTCGCCCGCCAGCAGCGGGACGGCCAGCAGCAGCTGGACGACGCTCTGGCGGAAATCACTTCCGGCGAGCAGGAACTTGCCGACGGGCGCGCCGAGCTGGAATCCAGCATGGCGGAATCCGAAGCGGAGCTGGAGGACGCCCGACAGGAAATTGCCGACGCAGAGCGGGAACTGGCCGACCTGGCGGAACCCACCTGGTACGTATGGAACCGGAACAACAACCCGGACTACTCCAGCTATGAGGAGGACGCCCAGAAGGTCGACGCGGTTTCCACTGTTTTCCCGGTGTTCTTTATTCTGGTTGCGGCGCTGGTCTGCCTCACCTCCATGACCCGCATGGTGGAAGAACAGCGCGGCCAGATCGGCACCATGAAAGCCCTGGGCTACGGGCGCGGCCCCATCATGGGGAAATATCTCGCCTATGCGGCCGCGGCGACGGTGCTTGGCTCCGTCATCGGGCTTGCAATCGGGTTTAAGGTGTTCCCGCTGGTCATTATCAACGCCTACAAGGCCATGTATCAGCTCCCCGACCCGCTGATCCCGATCCATTGGGGCCTGGGCGCGGGATGCGTCGTGGTGGCGGTAATCAGCATGGTGCTCACCACCTTCTGCGCCTGCTACAAACAGACCGCCGAAATGCCGGCGCAGCTGATGCGCCCCAAAACCCCGAAAGCGGGCAAGCGCGTCCTGCTGGAGCGGATTCCCTTCCTCTGGAAGCGGCTCAACTTCAGCCACAAAGTGACGGTCCGCAACCTGTTCCGCTACAAGCGGCGGGCGCTGATGACCATCATCGGCGTGGCGGGATGCACCGCACTGATGCTCACCGGGTTCGGGCTGCGGTACGCCATTGTTTCCATCGGCGACAAGCAGTACACCAACGTCTTTACCTACGACGCCATGGTAACGCTGGAGGACGGCCTTTCCACCGACAACGCCGAAGGGCTGGCGGAACAGATCAACGGCATGGACGGGACGGAAAGCTCCCTCCTGGTCTGCTCCCGGAGCCTGGACGCCCAGGGACCGGGCGGGATTCAGAGCGTCACCCTGATGGCGCCGCAGCAGCCCGGCAATCTGTCCGCATTCATTGACCTGCACGAGAGGGAAAGCGGCGATGCCCTCGCCCTTTCGGACGACGGCGTCATTATCAATGAAAAGCTGGGCAAGCTGCTGGATGCGGCGGAGGGCGACTCCATCACCCTGGTCAACCCGGACGGGAGGCCCATTACCGTCACAGTACTGGGGATTGCGGAAAACTATGCGCTGAACTACGTCTATATGACGCCCGCCCTTTATGAATCCGCCTTCCGCAGCCAGCCCGCCTATACAACCCTGCTGCTCAATTACGCCGATGGCGCGGATGAAAGCGCCCTTTCGGCGCAGATTCTGGACTTGGGCGAGGAAGTCCTCGGCATCACCTCCACCTCCTCCATTTCCGGCACCTTCGCCAATATGCTGGGGAGCCTGAACAATATTGTCTGGGTCATCATCATATCGGCCGGGCTGCTGGCCATGGTGGTGCTGTACAACCTGGCCAATATCAATATGAATGAGCGGGTGCGGGAGCTGGCCACCATCAAGGTGCTGGGCTTTTTCGACCGGGAGGTTACCACATATATCACCCGCGAAATCACCATCTCCTCCTTCCTGGGAATGGCAGCCGGCCTCGGACTGGGCATCCTTCTGGAAAAATTTGTGGTTCAGACGGCAGAGGTGGACATTGTCATGTTCGCCCCGGACATCAGCTGGGACTGCTTCGTCTTTGCGGCGCTGCTGACCATTCTGTTCACGCTTATCATCGACCTCATCCTCCATTTCCAGTTAAAGAAAATCGACATGGTGGAATCCCTCAAATCCGTGGAATAAGCCTCTGCCCGGACGGTTAAAAAGCCGCCCGGGCTTTCTTTTGGAAAAGCTGCCCGATATTTTCAAAATCCTCTTTACACAATCGAACATTTGTGCTATACTGAAAGAAAAAACGTTCGGGTGAGATTATGGATTTAATGGAGAAACTGAAAATACTGAGCGCCGCCGCCAAATATGACGCCGCCTGCACCTCCAGCGGCGTTGACCGGAAGAGCGCGCCGGACGGCATCGGCAATTCCACCGCCTGCGGCATCTGTCACAGCTTTGCGGCGGACGGGCGGTGCATCAGCCTGCTGAAGGTGCTTTTTTCCAACGCCTGCGCCTACAACTGTCAGTACTGCGTCAACCGCTGCACCAACGACGCCCCCCGGGCTTCCTTCACCCCCCGGGAGCTGGCGGATCTGACCATCCAGTTTTACCGGCGCAATTATATAGAAGGGCTGTTTTTAAGCTCCGGCATCCTGCGGAATCCGGACTACACCTGCGAGCAGCTCATTGAGACGCTGCGCCTCCTGCGGCAGGAGTACCGGTTCAACGGTTATATCCATGTCAAAGCCATCCCCGGCGCGGACCCCGCCCTCATCGCGCAGCTGGGGATGCTGGCCGACCGGATGAGCGTCAACATCGAGCTGCCCAGCGAGCAGAGCCTCAACGCCCTCGCCCCCAACAAAAGCAGGAACGCCATCCTGAAGCCCATGACCCAGATTCGGGACGGCATCTCGGAAAACCGGACCGACCTGGTTCGGTACCGGCATGCGCCGAAATTCGCCCCGGCAGGCCAGAGCACCCAGATGATTATCGGCGCGACGCCGGAGAGCGATTATCAGATTCTGCGGCTGTCCGAGGCTCTTTACCGGAAATACGCCCTGAAGCGGGTGTTTTTCTCCGCTTATATGCCGGTGGTGGAAAGCTCCCTTCTCCCCTCTCTGGACACCAAGCCGCCGCTGCTGCGGGAGCACCGGCTTTATCAGGCGGACTGGCTGCTGCGGTTTTACGGCTTCACCGCCGGGGAAATCCTGGACGAAGCGAACCCGAATTTCAACCCGTTCCTGGACCCCAAGGCCAACTGGGCGGTCCATCATCTGGACCAGTTCCCGGTGGAGGTCAACACCGCGCCCTACGAAATGCTGCTGCGGGTGCCGGGCGTCGGCGTCCGGTCCGCACGGCGCATTATCGCCGCCCGGCGCACCGGCAGCCTGGATTTCGACGCCCTCAAGCGGATGGGGGTGGTGCTCAAGCGGGCCCAGTATTTCCTTCTCTGCCGGGGGAAGCAGGCGGACGCCGCCCGGTTCCGCTCCGACAATATGCTCCAGGCGGTTCTGTCGGACAAGGCCGCCAAAATGCTCGCTTACCCCCAGGGGGAACAGCTTTCCCTGTTCCGCGACCCCGGGATGATTACAAAGGAGGATGTGGCGCAATGCCTGACCGGAGAATTATAGAAGCGTACCGTTACGACGGCAGCTTCGACGGGCTGCTCTGCTGTGTGTTCGAGGCGATTTCCCGCCGGGAACAGCCCGCGGATATTTTTTCCCGCGGCGGAGAGCAGCTTTCCCTCTGCCCTCCCCGGGACATTGAAACAGACCCGGCAAAAGCCGGGCGGGTGCTGCGGTCCATCCCGGCGAAGATTTCACCGGAGGCGCTTTCCTGGGTGCGGCAGGGCTTTTTGAGCTGTGAACCGCGGCGGGAAACGCTGATTCTGGATTTTCTGCGGAAGGGATACAGGGCCGGCCCCTCCATCACCCGGATGCTTCAGGATGAAACGGTCTCCGCGCTTTGGAAAGCTGTCCGCTTTACAGGGAACGAAGCCCATCTGCTTAAGGGATTTATCCGCTTTACGGAGCGCGGCGGCGTTCTCACTTCCGTCATTGATCCCAAAAATGCGGTCCTGCCCCTGCTGGCGCAGCATTTCGCCGAGCGGCTGCCGCGGGAAAAGTTCCTCATCTACGACCGCACGCACGGCATGGCGCTGGTCCACCGCCCCGGCCAGTGCC
This sequence comes from Candidatus Merdivicinus intestinavium, assembly GCA_018713245.1. Taxonomy (GTDB): domain Bacteria; phylum Bacillota; class Clostridia; order Oscillospirales; family Ruminococcaceae; genus Merdivicinus; species Merdivicinus intestinavium. The sequence goes on along the minus strand of DVFM01000033.1, from coordinate 61,593 downwards.
GCATCCTCCCGGCTGAGGAGATCGAATTCGCGCCGGAAAGCCCGGAGGAGGAAGCCTTCCGGGCCATGTGGCGCCAGTTTTACAAAACCATTGCCATCGAAGGCCGGTACAATCCCAGGTGCCGGATGACCCACTGCCCCAAACGATATTGGCAGAATATGACGGAGCTTTGCGGAGAAATGGCCGGGACTCCGTCCGTTCCGGAAGGCAAAAATACAGACTCCCCTCTTTCGGCGCGCATTTTGGCAGAAATTCCGGCAAATTTGTAAAAAACAAGCGTAAAAACCGGACAAAACCACACATCACCCGGCCTTTCCTGCCGGAATCCTCCGTTTATGCGCTTTTGGCTTCCTTGACAGTGCCGCCGGATTCTGTTATAATGGAGATAATTTTATGATAGAAAGGGGGAACCGATTTCCGTGGGAGATTCTGCTGACCCGCGACGAACCGGTTTTCAACTGAATAGGAATTGGCTCCCGCATCATGGAAAGACAGATTGCATCTGCCTTTTTGTCGGTGCGTTTTTTTATAGCCATTCCTCCCGGGAAAACCGCCGCGCTCATCCTCATGAGCGGCTGTTGTTATAAGGCCGTGTAAGCCGCCCAATGTTTTTGAACAACCTACAAAAGGAGAAAAAAGAGTATGAGCGCCATTCCCAGTTTAATATTGCTGGTCGTCCTGTTATCACTAAATGCGTATTTTGCCATGAGTGAAATCGCAATACTGTCCATTAACTCCAAAAAAATCGAACGGATGGCGGAAGAAGGCAACAAAAGCGCTTCTCTGCTGCTGCGCATTACCGACGACCCGTCCGACTTTTTGTCCACAATCCAGATCGGCATTACGCTGGCAAACCTGCTGTCCTCTGCCGTTGCCGCGGAAAACTTTACGGTTTATTTTGACCAGTGGCTGTCTTTCCTGCCCATCAACCCCTCCCTGCTGCACAGCATTGTGCTGGTGCTGCTGACGCTGCTGCTGGCCTATGTCACGCTGATTTTCGGCGAGCTGACGCCAAAGCGGATTGCCATGAAATCGCCGGATGAGCTTGCGCTGAAAGTTGTAAAGGTTCTGTGGGTTTTGTATAAAATCTGCCGTCCCTTTATCCGCCTGCTGACTGCCAGCGTCAACCTGGTGCTCCGCCTGCTGCACATCAATCCCCACGACGAGGAGGAGAAGGTCACGGAAGAGGAGATCCGCCTGATGGTGGAAGCCGGCGAGGAGGAAGGCACCATTGAGGAGCGAGAGAAGGACATGATTGAGAACATTTTTGAACTCAATGACCGCCGTGTCTCCGAGCTGACGACCCACCGGACCGAAATCTGCGCCATTTCCGCCGACAGCTCCCTCCAGGAACTGGTGGAAATCGCCCAAAAGGACCGGTACTCCCGTATCCCTGTTTACCGAGACACCATCGACGACATTATCGGCGTCATCCACGTAAAGGACCTGATTCCCCTGCTGAACGAAGGCTCCCTGGACGGACATCAGTTGCTGGACTTCCTGCGGCCGGTGATCTACGTTCCGGAAACCGTCAGCACCACCAATCTGCTCAAACAGTTCCAGGAGCAGAAAATCCATATGGCCGTGGTCGTGGACGAATACGGCGGGACCTCCGGTATTGTCACGCTGGAGGACCTTCTGGAGTCCATCGTCGGCGAAATCGACGACGAATACGACGAACAGAAGGAAGCCTATCAGCAGTCCAAACCGGATTCCAAACAGAAAATTGCCGCTGGCCGGCTTGCTGCCGAGGATCAGAAAGCCGCGCAGTCTGCGCAGTAAACATAAATAACATGGAAATCAGCACACCGGACAGACGCCGCAGGGCGCTTGTCCGGTGTGTTTTGCTTTATTGCGCCGTCAGCTTCCGCTCGTCGCCGCAGGCGGCCACTGTTTTGCCGGGCGGGCAGACCAGAAACTCCTCGTCCCAGTCCCCCGCCAGCAGCTTTTCCAGCAGCCGGTTGGAACCCTGCGTTTCAAAAAGCTCCCAGCCGTAGGCCCCGGCAAACTCCTCCGCCCATTCCCGCCAGGAAGGGGAATCGTAGCCGCAGGGCTTGATGTAGCCGCAGTAATGGTAGTTTTTCGTCCATCCCCAGCCGACGCCGCTTTCCATCAGGAAATCCGCGTTGTCCTCGCCGTAAAGCTCTACAAACTCCTCCCGCATTTTCCGGTATTTTTCCGGGGAAGGGAGCTCCGTCTCCTCAATCCAGCCGCCGTTCACCCAATAGGTGCCGGGATGCTTCCGGAACAGGTCCAGATAGGTCTGCTGGGAACCGAGAAACAGGGCGATGCAGTCGTCGGTTCGGGGGATCACCAGTGGGATGTTCCGCGCCTTTAGGCCGACAGTGCCGTTGGAGCAGAGCCCGTAGCCCAATACGATGGCCTCCGGCGGACACCGGAATTTTCCCGCGGCAATCTTCTCCTCAATGCGGTCAATTTCCGCCTGGAGGGCGGCGGGCATCTTTTCGGGTTCCGTATGCAGGCCCTGGGGCACCCAGGTAATCGTGGTGTGATTGGGGGACATGGCCGCAGCCACGCTCATCTCCCGGTACACCACCTGACAGGAAATAATATGCAGGTTCATTTCAACTCATCCTTTCACAGCCGGCAGTTACTCCCCCGCAGAGCTCTCCGAGTCCGCCGCATTCCTTGGCAGAACGGCGACCGCCTGGCTCCCCAAAGCGCGGAAGCTCTCTTCCGCCTGGCGGCAGGGGTAGGACACCACACTGCTTGATTCGCAGGGATCAAAAAAATAATAGTGCTCCGCATCCCCGCCGACCAGCACCATGCAGCGCTGATTGGCCGGGCAGAGATAGGTGGTTTCATTGTCGTAGGAATGCCACTGGAAGGCGATGTCCGCCTTTTCCATGCGGTCGGTGACCCAGACCGCCGCCGGGGTATCCCAGCCAATGACCACCCTGGAAAAGATGTCCTTCAGGTCATAGCCGGAAAAATTGAGGGCTTTCCACTCCGCGGACGGTCCCAGATAAGCCCCGATGCTCTCCACGATGACCGGCGCACAGCAGCCCCAGCCGCCCGTTTCGCTGAAGGGGTCGCCTGCATAAGCCCGGCTGGGGTCCGGACCATAGCGGATGCCCCACCGGTTTTCCACAGGTTCGGCGGGAAGGTATTCCCGGGCGAACTGCGCAGGGTCCGCCGAAATGCCCCGGTGCCCCAGCAGCATGGTGGCGCAGACCGCCTCGCTGCCGTTTGGCATCTCCGTCCCGTCCAGAAAGGGCACGCCGGAAAGCCGGAAGCAGAATTCTTCATCCGTCAGTCCCAATCCGTCCCGGATTCCCGAAAGGGCGGTCCGGAACCCGCCCACACTTTGATAGATAGAGCGGAACAGCTCGCTGGGCGATTCCCCCGCTTCCAGCGACCAGCCAAAATCCTGCGCCGCGTCCTGCCAGAAGGCGGCTTCGGCCGCGCTGTCCTGGACCTCGCCCATCACCCATTCCACCTCCCCCGCCGGTTCCTCATCCCGAAACTGGGCAAGATAGTAGGTATCGGACAGGGCAATATCCCGGGAAAAGAAATTCTGCCGCGACAGGCGGTAGACCTGCGCCCACAAAACGCCGATGAGCACCCACGATACCGCCAAAGCCGCCGCGAAAACCTTCGTCCACACGGATTTCTTTTCCCGGCCCATATGCTTGTGCATGAATGATTCCTCCCTTTTCGGGGCGCTCAGCCGTCCAGCGGGACAAAATGCGGCTTCCTGTCCTCATAGCGGGCCAGATAGCGGAAGCCGGCCTCCCGTATCACCGCCAGCGCTTCATCGAACCCGGCGGAGATATCCGCCGTGCAGTGGGCATCGGAGCCGGCGGTGAGGATTTCCCCGCCCAATGAACGGTAGAGCTTTAAAACTGCCAGGGAGGGCAGCGTCTCCCGGGCAGCCTGCCGCAGGCCGGAGGTGTTGACCTCCAGCCCCTTCCCCCGCTCGATCAGCCGCCGCAGGATGGGCTCCAGCTGTTCCCGCCAGTCCAGTAAATCTACCCGCATGCCCTGCCGGGCGGCGTAGCGCTTGATAATGTCGATGTGCCCCATGCAGTCGAAATCCTCCCGGTCTGCCAGCTCATAGAGCATGGAGAGGTTCCGCCCCGCCAGGCCGGGAATGTTTTCTTCGGTATATTGGGTCAGCCCCAGGTCCAGGTCGCTGAGCTTATGGACCGACCCGATGACATAATCGAACGGAACGGCTTCCATGAGCTCCCGGGCCGCCTCCGGATTGCACTGGGGCTGGCCGATTTCGACACCGCGGCGGATGGTCAGCTTCCCGGCAAACAGCTCCCGGCAGCGTTCCAGTTCCCGCTGCTGGGCGCGCATGTGTTCAATGGTAAAGGGCTTATCCCGGAAAACCCCGGCCTGGTAAAATTCATAATGATCGGTGACGGCGATTTCCGTCAGCCCTTTTTCCAGCGCCGCCCGGCACATCTCCTCGGGAGAATTTTTCCCGTCCGGGGAAAAGAGGGTGTGCAGGTGGTAATCTGCGTGAATTTTCGCCATGATCCCCCTCTTTTCAGCGGCAGCCGAGGTAGAGCAGCGCCAGGCGGATGGTGTTTTCCATGCCTTCGGCGTGGGTGCGCTCCATGCCGTGGGAAGCGTGGACGCCGGGACCGATGAGCCCGCCCTTGATGTCATGGCCGGCGGAGAGGGCCGCGCCCACGTCGGAGCCGTAGAAGGGGTAAATGTCCACCGCATAGGAGAGGCCGTTCTCCTTGGCGAGACGGACCAGGCGGCTGGTCAGCTCGTAATCATAGGGCCCGCCGGAATCCTTGGCGCAGATGGAAACGTCGTATTCGGTGCAGTTCAGGTCCAGGCCGATGCAGCCCATGTCCACCGCCACCAGTTCGGAGAGGTCCTCGGGAATCCAAGAAGCGCCGTGCCCCACCTCTTCATAGGCGGAGATGAAGAACCGGGTGCGGTATTCGGGGACGAGGTTCTCCTCCCGCATGATTTTGAGCGCCGTCATCAGGCAGGCTACGCTCCCCTTGTCGTCGATGAACCGGGATTTGAGAAAACCGGAGGGGGTAACGGTGGTTTTGGGGTCCAGGAAAATGTAATCCCCCGCTTCGATTCCCAGCGCTTTAACGTCCTCGGCAGTCTTGACCTTTTCATCGATGCGGACGGCCATATTGTCGGCGTCCCGGGGGCGGCTCCGGCTGTCGTCGTAAACGTGGGCGGCGGGACTCAGGCTCAGGATGGTCCCGGTGTAGGTCTCCCCGGAACGGGTGCGGATTTTGCAGTACTCCCCGTCCAGCGTGGGCAGAAGCGGACCGCCCACAGGGGTGAATTTCAGCTGTCCGTCGGAGGTGACGGAGCGCACCATGGCCCCCAGGGTGTCCACATGGGCGGAAAGGCCCACCGTTTTTTCCGCGCTGCGCCCTTCAATGGTGATAACGGCGCAGCCCTTGCGGGTCAGCGCGAAGGAGTACCCCAGCCCCTCGGCAATCTGCCGGATGAGGGACATGACGTTGGCTGTATAGCCGCTGGGGCTGTCCACCGCGAAAATGCGGCGGCAATAGTCGAATAAGGATTCTCTGTAATCGGTAATCTGCATTGATGAAACGTCCTTTCTGCGGGTCAGTGTTTGACTTCGTCCAAATAGGTGGCCTGAACGTCGGCGATATGCAGGCAGACGGCCAGGGGGAACAGATTATAGGCGTTATTGATGGCGTAGCTGCCGCCCTTTACCGCCTCGTCGTAACCGCCCATATGCCAGCGGATGGCAATCGCTTCCTCGCTGGTCAGACGGATAAACCGTTCTATGAGAAACACGCTCTTTTCCCCGTGGCCGTAAGGGAACTGGTCCTCGATGGAAAAATACGGCCGCTCCTGCCAGGCGCCGTTTACCTTCACGTTGCGCATTTCCTTTTTGTAAAACCCGGCTTTGCACAGGTCGTGGAGCAGGCCGCAGATGGCGACGCTTTCCTGGGAAACCTCCAGGCACTCCTGCTTGACCAGCCGGTCCAGGCGGTCATAAACATGCAGGCTGTGGAGACAAAGCCCCCCGTCCTCGGCCAGATGGTAGCGCGTGGAAGCCGGGGCGGTGAAAAAATCCCCCTGCTCCAGCCAGGCTAAGAGCTTGTCCGCGCCCTTCCGGGTGACATGCTGCTGAAAAATCGAGCGAAAATCTTCTTGATAACTCATAAGGACCTCCTCCAAACAAACTAGTTCCAGTATAGCACATTTTTCGCAAAACGGCGCATTTTTTTCAAAATCTTTTCGGGCGGCAATGATTTTCTTTCCATTTAAAAAAGGTTTTCTTAAGATTCCCTTCCCGAAAACTTCCAACATAACGCCCGATTCTGTTGGATAATGAAAGGGAATTCACGGGAAAGAAGGATTATGATGAATTACAGCAGCAATTTTCTCACCGTCAATCCGGAAAAGGAGGAGTTTGTCACGGCGGACGGCCAAACCTTCGGCTGTTACGGCATTATCACCGAGCTGGTCACGGAAAAAACCGACCTGAAGGCGTTCCTTTTCCAATACGCGGCCCCCCTCCTCCGGCCGGGGGACATCCTCCTGCTCAGCGAAAAAATGGTGGCCTGCGCCCAGGGAAAAGCCCGCCCCATGGAGAGCATCCGCCCCGGCAGGCTCGCCCGGTTCCTCTGCCGGTTTGTGCGGAAAACGGACTACGGCATCGGCCTTTCCATCCCGGAAACCATGCAGTGCGCGCTGGATGAATGCGGCGCGCCGCGCATCCTGCTGGCTGCCGCCGCCGGGGCGGCCGGGCGTTTGTTCGGAAAGAAGGGGTGGTTTTACCGGGTGGCCGGGTATCGGGCCGCGGCGGTGGACGGGCCCTGCGGCTTTACCATTCCGCCCTACGACCGCTGCGTCGTTCCGGCGCCCGACAAGCCCGAACGCCTTGCACGGGAACTCAGGGAAGCGCTGGGCTGCGCAGTGCTCATCATCGACTGCAACGACATCGGCGGCCGGATTCTGGGCTGCTCCGAGCCGGGGCTTGACCGGAAGCTCCTGCTCCGGGTTCTGGCGCAGAACCCGCTGGGGCAGTCCCGGGAACAGACCCCCATCGGCATCCTGCGCCCCTGCGAAACCCGCCCTGCCCCACGCAGATAAAAGGAAAAGCGGGCGGCCGATATGGGCCCACCCGCCAATCATCATCAAAGAATGTCGATATTCTCGCCGGCCAGCGCCTTGTTCATGCTGCGCACGGCGCAGAATTTGCCGCACATGCTGCAGGTGTCGCTGTGGTCGTCCTCCGGCTTGCGGCTGTCGCGGACGGCCCGCGCCGTTTCCGGGTCCAGGGCGCAGGCGAACTGCTCCTCCCAGTCCAGCTTCCGCCGCGCCTCGGCCATCCGGTCGTCGATTTCCCGGGCGCCGGGGATGCTTTTGGCAATGTCCGCCGCGTGGGCGGCGATTTTGGAGGCAATGATTCCCTGCTTGACGTCCTCCACATTGGGCAGGGCCAGGTGCTCCGCCGGGGTCACATAGCAGAGGAAAGCCGCGCCGCTCATGGCCGCCACCGCCCCGCCGATGGCGGCGGTGATGTGGTCGTAGCCCGGCGCAATGTCGGTGACAAGGGGCCCCAGCACATAAAAGGGCGCGCCCATGCAGATGCTCTGCTGCACCTGCATATTGGCGGCAACCTGGTTCAGTGGGACGTGGCCCGGCCCTTCCACCATCACCTGCACATTGTGCGCCCAGGCGCGCTTGGTGAGTTCGCCCAGCCGCACCAGTTCCTCCATCTGGCAGACATCGGTGGCGTCGGCCAGGCAGCCGGGCCGGCAGGCGTCTCCCAGCGAGATGGTGACGTCGTGCTTCTCGCAGATTTCCAGAATCTCGTCGAAATACTCATAGAACGGGTTTTCCCGGCCGGTCATGCTCATCCAGGCGAAAACCAGGCTTCCGCCCCGGCTTACGATGTTCATTTTCCGCTTGTGCGTGCGGATCTGGTCCATTGTTTTCCGGGTAATGCCGCAGTGGAGGGTGACAAAATCCACGCCGTCCTCCGCATGGAGCCGCACCACGTCAATGAAATCCCGGGCGGTGAGCGTCCCCAGGTCCCGCTGGTAGTGGATGACGCTGTCGTAGACCGGGACCGTCCCGATCATGGCCGGGCACTCCTCCACCAGCTTCCGGCGGAAGGGCTGGGTGTCCCCGTGGCTGGACAGGTCCATAATGGACTCCGCCCCCAGTTTCACGGCGCTCAGCACCTTCTGCATTTCAATATTGTAGTCCTTGCAGTCCCGGGAAACCCCCAGGTTCACGTTGATTTTGGTGCGCAGCATGCTGCCGACCCCCTCCGGGTTCAGGCAGGTGTGGCGCTTGTTGGCGCAGATAGCCACCTTTCCTTCGGCCACCAGCCGCATCAGCTGCTCCACCGGCATTTTTTCCTTTTCCGCGACCGTTCTGAGCTGGGGCGTCACAATGCCCTTCCGCGCCGCGTCCATCTGGGTTGTATATTGTTCCATAATCATCCTCCTGTTAAGGTCGTTTGGTCAGTTGATAGGCGTGGTTCAGCGGCCCGCTGCCGCGGCCCAGGTCCAGCATGGCGGCGATTGCGCCGGTAAGATAATCCTTCCCGCGCCTGACTGCCGCTTCCAGCGGATACCCTTTCGCCAGATTGGCCGCAATGGCGCTGGAAAGGGTGCAGCCGGTCCCGTGGGTGTTGGGGTTTGGAATGCGGGGGCTTTCCAGCCAGAGCCCTTTTCCGTCCGCGAAGAGAAAATCGTCCGCGCCCCCCGCGCTGTGTCCCCCCTTGCAGAGCACCGCGCAGCCGTAGGTGCGGCTGATGCGCCTGGCTGCCTCCTCCATATCCGGCTTGCCCGCGATTTTAAGGCCGGTAAACGCCTCCGTTTCCGGGATATTGGGGGTGACAACGGCGGCCAGGGGGAACAGCTTCTCCGCCAGCGCCTTCGCCTGGCTGCGATGCAGAAAGCTGGCGCCGCTGGAGGAGGAAAGGACCGGATCGACGACGATATTTCCCGCCCCGTATTTCCGCAGCCGCCGGGCGATGGCCCGGACATGCTCCTCCGAAGGGATCATCCCGATTTTGACGGCGTCGGGAGGGATGTCCTCAAACACCGCGTCCAGCTGCTTTTCCAGGAAATCCGGCGGGACCGGCAGCACCTCTGAAACGCCCAGCGTATTCTGTGCGGTCAGCGCCGTCACCGCGGACATGGCGTAAACGCCGTGCACGGTCATGGTTTTGATGTCCGCCTGGATGCCGGCCCCCCCGCCGGAGTCGCTTCCGGCGATGGTCAGGGCAGTTTTCATGCGCTCCCGCCCGGGTCCCGCTTTATTTTCCACCGTGCACAACCTCCTCAGCCATTTTGCGGAGCAGGCGGCATTCCGCCTCAATGTCCCCGGCGGAAAACACCGCCGAAACCAGCGCCGCGCCGCTGATCCCCGTTCCGGCCAGCTGCGGCATGTTCTCTCTGCCGATGCCGCCGATGGCCGCGGCCGGGATGGAGACGGCGCCGCAGATTTCCCGGAGCTGTCCCACCGTAATCCGGATGGCGTTTTTCTTGGTGGGCGACGGAAAAACCGCCCCGACCCCCAGGTAATCCGCGCCGTCCGCTTCGGCCTTTTTCGCCTGCTCCACCGTTTTGGCCGTCGCGCCGATGATGAAATCCCGCCCGGCCCTCCGGCGGATTTCCGCGACGGGAAGGTCCTCAAGGCCCACATGGACGCCGTCCGCCCCGCTGGCCAGCGCGGTTTCCAGGCTGTCGTTGATGATAAGCGGCACCCCGTACCGGCCGCACAGCTCCCTGACCCGGACCGCTTCTTTGATAAATTCCGCTTCCGCCAGCCCTTTTTCCCGGAGCTGGACCATGGTGACGCCGCCCTTCAGGGCGGACTCAATCTGTTCATACAGCGTCTGGCGTCCCGTCCAGGCGCGGTCGGTTACGGCGTAGAGCAAAAGCTGCTCACGGCTGAATTTCATCAATATCCCCCGCTTTCCGGAATTCCCGCAGATATGCCGCCGGGTCGGCGCAGCGCATAAAGCCGCTCATGACGCAGGCCCCGGCCGCGCCGGCTTCTTTGACGGCGGCAATGTTTTCCGCGCTGATTCCGCCGATGGCGAAAACCGGCACGGACACGGCGGCGCAGACCTCCCGGAGCAGTTCCAGCCCCCGGGGCGGCAGCCCCTTTTTGCAGTCGGTCGGAAAAATGTGGCCCAGCGTCACATAGGCGCAGCCCAGCTTCTCCGCCTCCTCCGCGTCGGCAAGGGAATGGCAGGAAGCGCCGACGGTGCGGAACGCCGCCCTCTGCGCCGGAGCCAGTTCCCGGAGCCTGGGGAGCGGCAGGTGGATGGCCGAAGCGCCGAGCGAAGCCGCCCCGCCGGCAAAGCTGTGCAGGATGCAGGGCGTGCCGTGCTGCCCGCAGATTTCCATGACCTTTCCGGCAAGGCTGCGGTATTCCCCTTCGCTCAGGTCCTTCTCCCGCAGGATGATCCCGCCGGCGCCGCTTTGGGCGATCTTCCCGATTTGCTCCAGAAAATCCCCGCCGCAGAGGGCGCGGTTTGTCACGCATAAAATCTTAAACATACAAATAGTCGTTCAGGACGGGCTGAAGTCCCTCGCCCTGGATATCCCGATACATCTGGTCCAGGCTGCGGCCGTCGTCAATGACGAACTGCTCGTCTCCTTCGGCCCCGTCCGGCTCCTTTCCGGTGTATTTGCTCTCATGGTCGCCGATTCCGGTGGAAACGCCGGCGGAAACCTTGGTGGCCGCAATGCGGACGATGCCGTTGCGGAACGCGGCGCTCTCCCTGGACGAGACGGTGATTCCCACAAAGGGGAGGAAGATGCGGTAGGCGCAGAGCACCTGGCAGAGCTGGCGCTCCCCCACGTCCTGGGGGCTGATTTTGTCGTTGTTGACGATGGGGCGCAGCCGCGGGCAGGAAAGAGACATTTCCGCCGCCGGGTACTTCCGCTGGAGATAGTATACATGCAGCGCGCTGGCCAGCGCATCTTTCCGGAAATCGGAAAGGCCCAGCAGCGCAGAGAAGGCGACGCCCCGCATCCCGCCCATCAGCGCCCGCTCCTGGGCGTCGAAACGGTAGGGCCAGACCCGCTTGTGCCCCATCAGATGGAGGGTTTCATATTTCACGCGGTCGTAGGTTTCCTGGAACACGGTGACGTAATCCGCTCCGCATTCGTGCAGATACCGGTATTCATCGGTGTTCACCGGGTAAATTTCCAGCCCCACCATCCGGAAATACCGGCGGGCCAGCTTACAGGCTTCCCCGATGTACTCCACGCTGCTCTGGCTGCGGCTTTCGCCGGTGAGAATCAGAATCTCCTCCATCCCGCTGTCGGCGATCACCTTCATTTCATGCTCCATCTGCTCATAGGAGAGCTTCATTCTGCGGATGTGGTTGTAGCAGTTGAAGCCGCAGTAAACACAGTAATTTTCGCAGTAGTTGGCAATATACAGCGGGGTGAACAGGTAAACGGTGTTGCCGAAATGCTTTTTGGTCTCCTGGCAGGCGCGCTGGGCCATCTGCTCCAGGAACGGCTCCGCCGCCGGGGAAAGAAGGGCTTTGAAGTCCTCGACGGAGCAGGTTTCATGCTCCAGCGCGGCCTTCACGTCCCGCGCGGTGTAGCGGGAGGGGTCGTAGGAATCCATCTGGGAGAGGACCTTCTGACAGACGTCCGAGTGAATCTGCTCCATGCCGGGCAGATATTCCATGTGGTTTGTGCGGAAGGACGGGTCCGTTTCCAGGCGGTGCTTTTTTTCCAGCGCCTCTTTGGAAAGATAGGAAGAATCGACGAAAAACTGCTGATCCATGCTGGTCCCCCCTTAATCCCGGAGGAAGCCGGTCAGCGGGTCCGATGCGCTGGCGCCCCGGGCCAGAACCCGGCCCAGGCCGGACAGATACGCCTTGCGTCCCGCCTCGACGGCCTGGCGGAAAGCCGCCGCCATCAGCGGAAGGTCCCCCGCGGTGGCCAGCGCCGTGTTGGCCATAATGGCCGCCGCGCCCATCTCCATGGCCTCGCAGGCCTGGGAGGGACGTCCGATTCCGGCGTCCACGATGACGGGAAGGTCGATTTCGTCAATCAGAATCTGGATAAAATCCCGGGTCGCAAGGCCCTTGTTGGAACCGATGGGCGCCGCCAGCGGCATGACGGCGGCCGCTCCCGCGTTTGCAAGGTCCCGGGCGGCGTTTAAATCCGGATACATGTAGGGCATGACCACAAACCCCTCCTTCGCGAGGATTTCGGTAGCGCGGATGGTTTCCGCGTTGTCGGGAAGGAGATATTTGGTGTCCCGCATGATCTCAATCTTGACAAAATCGCCGCATCCCAGCTCCCGGGCCAGGCGGGCGATGCGGACCGCTTCCTCCGCCGTCCGGGCGCCGGAGGTGTTGGGAAGGAGGGTCACGCCCTTCGGGATGTAATCCAGGATATTTTCCTGTTCCTTCGTATTGGCCCGGCGGACCGCCAGGGTGATGATTTCCGCCCCCGCGTCCCGCACAGCCGCTTCGATGAGCTTCAGCGAATATTTCCCGGACCCCAGGATAAATCTGGAGTGAAATTCATGGCCGCCGATGACCAGCGTATCGTTGTTTTTCAAGTGATTTTCCTTCTTTCTTTCAAACGTCAAACTCCCCTGCGAGAATCCGCAGGACCATATGGGCCTGATGGGCCGCGCAAAGCGCCGCACGGGTGGAAAAAAGGCCCGTTTCCTCAGAAACGCCGCTGACGCCGTCCCCGCAGAGGTAGAAGCGCCCGGCTACCCGCCGCGTCCGGATGCTGTTGGCCGACCCGAGCCCCGCCATCCCGGAGGCGGCGACCAGGTAAGCGTCCGGCAGCTTTTCCAGCACGGCGTTGACAAGCATGCTCTTTTCCTCCGGGCGGTCGAAGGCTTCGCAGATTACCTGCGCTTCCGCCAGCAGCTCCGGGACATTCTCCTCCGTAAGCCGCACGACATGGGGCCGCAGGGCGGTATAGGGGGAAATTTCCCGGAGATTTTCCGCAAGGGCCAGGGCTTTTTCCATCCCCACCTGGGCCGCTTTATACTGCTGCCGGTTCAGGTTGGACACATCCACCCGGTCAAAATCGAACAGGAGAAGCGTCCCGACGCCCGCGCGGGCCAAAGAAACGGCAATGTTGGAGCCAAGGCCCCCCAGGCCGCAGACTGCGGCCGTCGCGCCCTTAAATCGATCCCGCAGCTCCCCGCCGGCCCGCCGGCGCAGGGCGCGGTCCATCTCCTCTCTGGAAGGCAGCAAACTCAGCCACCCCCCACAAAGCTGACGACCTCCACCGAATCGCCGTCATTCAATACTGCCGCATCGTACCGGGCTTTCGGCACGATGGCTCCGTTTTGCTCCACTGCCACACGGGCCGGGTCATAGCCGGCCGAAGCCAGATAGGCGGCCACCGTCATGCCGGCAATGTCCGCCTTCGTTCCGTTCACTGTTACCATGTAAACCTCCTTAATACCTGCAAACGCAAAAAACCGGGGATACCCTCAACGGTATCCCCGGGAAAAAGCAAGGTCCAGCTTCCAAAAAGCAAATCTGACTTCCTACGACGGCATTATCCGCATCAGGTATAAGGGTCGAAGTAGGTGGACTTCCTCTCAGCCTGCCGATACAAGCTCCCCCGTATTTTTCTTTATTATAACAGACGATCCCCCGCCTGTCAAGGCAGGGGATGCGAAAAAGTGCGAAAAACCGCAAAATATTATTTTGGCAGCCTGAAATCCGCTTGGAAATTCGCCGTCACAGCGCTCCCGCTTCAGATTCAGCGGTAGAGCGTCATGTCCTTGATAATCGGCGTATCCACCGCTTCGCGGATATTCAGACGCACGCCGCGGACTGCGCGCCCGACGGGAATAATGCGCTTATGGCCGATGCAGTGCGCCTCGAAGAAAGGCTCCCAGCCGGAATCCGTAAGGATTTCCACGTCAAAGCGGCGGACCCGCTCGCCGTAATGGATATCCTCCATGATAATCAGGTTCCGGGCCATTTCAGGCTGGTCAAACTCCAGGGTGAATTCGCCGCCGTTCCCGCGGCAGGAAGCGATGGGGCTGCGGTACAGGTCCTTCACCAGCCGGCCGAATTCTTCAAACTGCGCGGCGTCCTCAAAGTGGCCGCGCTTGCTGATGCACATGCCCATGAGCAGGTTGGAGTTGCGTCCCACCGAGGTGATGTAGCGTTCCAGCAGCTCCTCGGCCGGGTAGACCAGGTGCTCCTCGTTTTCCGCCCAGCCCCAGCCGCCGCCGAAGGCCTCCTGACGGCGGTTGCCCATGTCGGTCTCCGCAGGAATCCAGTATTGGCCGTCGGGGTTGCCCACGCCGATCACGTCGTCCTCTTCCGTGCCGCCGAAGCCGCAGGTGTTGTTTTTGGAGGTGGACCAGCAGTCCAGGGGAGCCATTCCCCGCTCGTTGCCGACCCAGCGCAGGTTCTGAAAATGCTCCTTCGGTCCCTGGAAGCAGATGGCGTTGGGCTGGTACTCCCGAATGAGGCTTACAACATCCGGGCCGCCCAGGCTGTGGGGAATGACGCCGCCGTCAAACCAGATTTCAAAGAGCTCGCCGTAATTGCCCCAGATTTCCCGGAGCTGGCGCTCCACCATCCGGACATAGGACTGGTATTCCGGGGAAAAATAGTCCTTCGCAGTGGCGTCGTTGATGCCGCAGTAGCCGTTGCAGCCGGTGGAGTAATAAAGGCCCGGCTTGATGCCGTATTTCTTGCAGGATGCGATGAAATCCCGCACAATGTCCGCCTTGCCGTCCTGATACGGGGATTTCGCGATGGAATAATCATTTTCCTTGGTGGGCCACAGGGAGAAGCCGGTGACATGGTTGGTCACGAGCACCGCGTACTTGGCCCCCATAGCGGCGGCCGCCGCCATCCACTGATCGGTATTCTCGTCGGTGGGCGCAAAGGATTCCGCCGGCATCTTGTCCGGGGAGGTTTTCCACTCGCTCATAGGAATCTCCGGATGGTAGGTTTCCATGCAGTGATGGATAATGACGCCCATTTCCATATTGGCCCACTCTTCCTGCTTGGGAGTGGGAAGCGGATAACGATACATAATGATTCCTCCTTAATTTTCCCCGTTGGGGATTTTCAAAACGCGCACTTCCATCGGCGCCAGACGCAGCCCATCGAAGCGCGCTTCTCCGCTTTCCGTGCGCACGCGGAAATCTGCGGCCAGCGGCGCGGAGTAGAGATTCAGCACAAACAGCAGCAGCCCATCCTTTGCGGCGTGTACCACGGCGAACAGATTCCTGTCCGACTTGGAAATCCGCGGGCAGACGCCCAGCGCCCCCAGAAGCCGCTCCAGGGCGTCGTTGTGCTCATGCCGGCCGTGGGACCAGCCAAAGCCGTTCCAGAGGACCTGCCCTTTTCCCGCCGGGAAGAGGGCGGAGACGGCGTGTCCGTTTTCCCGGATGCGGACAAGCTCCTCCAAAGCGCCCTCCCGCCGGATGGAAACCGGCGCGGTTTCCGGCATGATATTGGGGACGCCGTCCATGTCCAGCGTGCCCCGTTCCCGGGAGAGCTGTTCCGGCGAAATGCCGGCGGCGTCGGCCAAAATCCGGCAGGGACGGAGTTCCTCGTCCAGAACCGGCAGTTCGGGGCCGATCATCAGCCTGCCGCCCCGGTTTAGAAATTCCGCCAGATTCTCCTGGGCCGCCCGGGAGAGGACCGAACCGGTCACGACCGCGGCCGGCTTGGACGGATCAGGCACAAAGCGGGTCAGATCGCAGAGGGAAGGGGTAATGCCGGAGCAGAAGGCGGTGGTCAGCAGCCCCGCCCGGGTGAACTCCCACGCCTGCCCCGGAGAGAGGAACCCCTCCTCGCGGTAGCCCTGATAGCAGTCCGCGCGCTGCATCTCCCGGTCATATCCGACGGTGAAGTCCGAAAGCAGCCGGCTTTCCGCCAGAGCGTATTCCCCGCACAGCCGGTGGACTTCCTGCTGGACGTAATAAAGCGGGCGGCATTCGCCGAAAGCGGAAACCGGCGCGCCGTAGTCATACAGGTCGGTGGTGCTGCCGGTTCCCGGAACATTGGGACCGCCGGTGTAGATGTAGTAGTTAACTCCCTTCATGCCCACGGCCAGATTGACCAGATAGGCGGCCCGGGCGTCCTCCGGCAGAATAGGCGGCCAGTCCGACGCGGAACCGCTGGGCATCTCCAGCACCGTGGGCGGCACGCCCAGATTGCGCAGAGTTTCCAGGGAAATAAAATTCCGCACCGCGTACTGGGGCGTGGGGTTATTCTGCTTCCAGTTCTGATTGAGGTTATAGTAATGGTCGCTTCCCAGCAGGAACCGGGGTCCCATGCGGTCCGCAATCTCGAAAAAGTCCCCGTTGGCATCCGGATTGGGCGAATTGTGGATATAGGGCAGGTCCAGCCCGCTCTCGGTCATCCAGCTGCGGAGAAGCGCAAAATAATCCGAAACCTGGGCGAGATAGCACTGCTCGTAATCCCGAAGCCGCCGGATGCCGCCCCGGCTTTCCGCCTTTTGGCAGAGGGGCGCCGCATCGGCAAAGCTGTCAACCCTGCATTCCCACGCCTCCGAGAGGGCTTCGGCCGTCCCGTATTTTTCCCGCAGGAACCGCGGCCACCGCCCATCGGGGTTTCCGAAGCCGAAGGTGTCGGGATTGTAGTCGTACCAGCCGTCATTGAACCAGGTGTGAATCCCCACCGCCTCGTTGTCCAGCTGGACGGCCACGATGGGGCCGCCGCGCCCGGCGCACCAGGGCGCCAGAAGGCCGCAGACTTTGCGAATCCACTTCTCCGCTTTTTCCAGAAACAGAGGATGCATATAGGAGATGCTGCTCTTTCCGAACACCGACCCGTCCAGCCGGCGGGCAAGCAGCTGGGGATATCCCTCGCAGAGCCACCCCGGCAGGCCGGAATACCGCAGCTCACTGTACTGATACGGTCCGGGGCGGACCACAACCTGCACGCCTTCTTCCAGACAGGTCCGCAGAAAGCCTTCCAGGTCGTCGTAATCGTGTTCTCCGAAGCTGTATTCCCCTTCCGCCGGCTCATGGATGAGCCAGGGGATATAGGTGGCGACGGTATTTCCACCCGCCGCCTTCCATTTCCGAAGCCGGTCCCGCCAGTCCCCTTTGGGAACGCGGAAATAGTGGAATTCCCCCGAAATCATCAGCGCGGGACTGCCGTCCCGGTAAAAAAGTCCGTCTTTCCATTCCAACGCCTGCATGTGAAATCCCTCCTTCATCAATTCAGGCCGGTCCGTGCAGCATTATTGTAGCACAGTCCGGCCTGAAATACCAGTAATTCCCGAAAAAATTTATCCCTTAACCGCGCCCAGCATAATGCCCTTTGCAAAATATTTCTGCATGAAGGGATATACCAGGAAGATCGGGATAACAGTGATAACGGTGATGGTCATGCGGACCCCGATGGGAGTCAGGGTCTGGCTTGCGGTACCCATCTGATGAATTGCGCTGGTGTCGCCCTGCTGGAGCAGCTTGGTGAGCTCCTGGGTGGAGTTGAGGAACTTGTAAAGCAGATACTGAAGGGTATTCAGGCTCGACTCGTTAACATAGAGATAGTTGTCCATGTAAGAGTTCCACTGTCCCACTGCCGTAAAGGTGGCGATGGTCGCCACGATGGGCTTGCTCAGCGGCAGAATAATCCGGCTGTAAAT
The DNA here is from genome assembly GCA_018713245.1 of Candidatus Merdivicinus intestinavium. Taxonomy (GTDB): domain Bacteria; phylum Bacillota; class Clostridia; order Oscillospirales; family Ruminococcaceae; genus Merdivicinus; species Merdivicinus intestinavium. The sequence continues at coordinate 43,984 of DVFM01000033.1, read as the reverse complement.
CGTAAAGAACCCCGCGCCGTCCAGGATGGCGGATTCTTCCAGGGAGCCGGGCAGCTGCTCGACAAAGGTTTTCACTAGGATGATGTTGTAAGCAGACACAACGCCGGGCAGGATGTAAACCCAGAAGGTATTGGTCAGGTGGTAGGCGCTGATGGTCAGGTAGGTGGGGATCAGGCCGCCGCTGACATACATGGTGATCACCAGCATCCGGTAGAGGAATTTACGGCAGGGCATCTGGTTCTTGCTGAAAAGGTAGCCCATGAAGGAGCAGGCAAAAACGGATGCAACGGTTCCAATTACGGTTCTGGCAACGGAAATGAAGAGAGACATGCCGATGCCGTTGAGCTGGATGACCTTTTCAAAGTTGCTCAGCGAAAATCCTTTAAACCAAAAGGTTACGCCGCTTCTGGCCTGGACCGGATCGCTGAGGGAATAAATGAAGATGTACCAGAACGGATACAGGCAGGCAATCGCCAGTATTCCAAGCACAATATAGTTGATAACATTGAACACAACACGGGAAGCAGTAATTTTTCCAACCATATGCGTCGCCTCCTTATATGATCGCTGATCCTCTGATCTTTTTGGCCAGCTGGTTCGCTCCGAAAATCATCACGAGCGAGATAACGGATTTTACCATACCGATGGCGGTGCTGTAGGAATAGCTCTGGTTGACCAAGCCTAAACGGTACACATAAAGATCCAGCACTTCCAGGTTTTTGAGCGTTACCGGGTTCTGGAAAATGAAGTACTGGTCAAATCCGACGCTGAAGAAGTTGCCGATGGAGAGCAGGAGCAGAACCACAAATGTTTCCGCGATCCCAGGGACTGTTATATGGAGGATCTGGCGGAAGCGCCCGGCCCCGTCCACAGCGGCAGCCTCGTAAAGCTCCTGTGAAATGCCGCTGATCGCCGCCAGATAAACAATTGAGTTCCATCCAAGGCTTTTCCAGATATTCAGACACATCTGGAACCAGTAAACCGCATCTGCGTCCGAAAGGACGTTGGTAGCCCGGTCAATAATGCCCAGATTCATCAGAATGGTGTTGATAACGCCGTCGGTGGAGAACAGGGAAAAGGCCAGGGAGTATACAATGACCCAGCTGATAAAGTTCGGGAAGGTGGTAATGCTCTGGACGAATTTCGCATAACTGCGATGGCGGACTTCGTTGAGCATTATGGCGAATACCACCGGCAGGGGCGTAATCAGCAGATTCAGGCAGGCAAAAATCAGCGTATTTTTAATAACCCGCCACATATCGATGGTATCGGTAAAGAACTGCTGGAAGTATTTCAGCCCCACAAAAGTATCGGCAGATAACATGCTTCCGGGCTGATATTGGAAAAATGCGATGCTCCAGCCAAACAGCGGGACATAATTGAACAGCAGGACGAACACCATAAAGGGAAGCACCCAGAGGAGCAGGCGGTAATCCTTTTTTTCTTTATGTTTGTGAGATGCAGCGCGTTGCATCGGAATCCCCCTTTATACAGAATGGAGGGCCTGCACGCCGGGCATAGCGTGCAGGCCAAAACGTCGGCAGATTTCAGCAGATCACTCGATGCCGTATTTCTCTTTTGCAGCTTCCAGCTTCGCTGCCGCATCCTCGTAAGCGCCCTGCGCCCACTCATACAGCTCGTCGGAGCCGGCCGCCTTGCACTCTTCGATGACCTGCGCTTTGATGCTGTTGAACTCATCCTCGGAAGCCGCCATGACCAGGTCGGGGATATAGCCTTCCAGCAGGGTCTCGATCTGCGTTTTGCGGGTAGCCATCTCTTCCGGAGTTTCAGTCAGAACCATGTAGAGGTCCTTCGGATCGTTGCTGCGGTCGATGGCGATGCCCTCTTCTACCTGCTTCTCATGAACCTGGAGCGGGTAATCCACGCCGTAGTACTCGCTGTAATCCTTCTGGAGAGGATTGAGCGTTTCGGAGATGGCTTCGTCGCTGAGGGTCAGGTTCAGGGGCTGGCCGTCGGAGTGGAGAGAACCGCCGGAGGAGCCGCACAGGTAGTTCATCCAGCCGCCGGTGGTGGAGTTTAAGAAGCCCGCCTGATCCACAGCGTCGCCGCTGCTGGAGAAGAGCTCCTTGCCTGCGTCGGTCAGGTGGGGAACGCCGTTTTCATCGTACTCCCAGTGCGTTCCCTCAAAGCCGGAGTAGTAAGCACGCATATTGTCTTCATTGTCGAAGTAGTCCAGCGCGGAAACCGCTTTTTCAATGTTGTCCGAGCCGCTGAACACGAAGTAGGAGTTGTTTTCCCAGCCGGCAATGGGGTTGGAATTATAGTTGGCGCTCATGCCGCCCTCTTCGGGGAACACGCTGATGTAGCCTTTGAGGGTGTTGGGATCCTTGGCATACTCCTGGGTATAGTAATCAGCAACATCCCAGGTACGGATTGCGCCGGCGTAGGTGCCCTGCACAACCTTCTGGGTCAGATCGTCCGATTTCATAATGAAGAAGTCGGGGTCGCACAGGCCCATGTTGTAAGCCTTGTTAAAGAACTCCATCGCCTGCCAGAAGGAGGCTTCGTCGTCGGTGTAGGCGTTGTGAATGGTGTTGTCGTTGAGGTCAAGCTGCAGTCCCGCAACCAGGTCCACATAGCCCAGCTGCATGCCTTTGGTAACAGTCCAGGACCACAGGCCGGTGCCGACATACTGGCCGAGACCGTAGGTGGCGCCGCCGGCGTCGTTGGTGGGATGCGCTTCCACCATCTGCTGAAGCACGCTGAGGTACTCATCGTCGTTATTCATGGCAGGGCATCCGAGCTCCTTATACCAGTCCCAGCGAACTACGTAGCCGCCCCAGGACTCCGCGCCGACGATTTCAGGGCCGGTCTGGATGCGTTTGAAGTACAGGTTGCCGGTGCCGTTGCTCAGGAATTCCCGGGTCAGGTTGTTGCGGTCCTCATACTTGGCGATATTCTGGCCATACTCTTCCAGGTAATCGTCCAGGTTGACAGCCAGGTTGGCGTTGAGCACCTGGGACTCCCGGTAGGAGGTGCAGTTTGCGATGTCAAAGTTCGCGTCGCCGCTGGCGAGGAAGAGGTCAAACTGCTCGCTGGAAAGCTCGACAACTTCCAGTTTGATGCCGAGGTCTTCTTCCATTTTCGCAACAAAGTCGGTGGGCCAGTAGGTCATATCCTGGGAGCTTTTGCCGCTGTCCGCAATGGTGATGGTCGGAACGCTTCCATCGTCCGTCGCGCCGGAAGCCGCACCGGAAGAAGCGGTGGACGAGCTGCCGGAGGAATCCTGTCCCTGGCTGCATCCGGTCGCCATGGTCACTGCCATCGCGGCCAGCAGCAAGAAGGTTACTGCTCTCTTTTTCATAAAGTTGCCTCCTGTTTGTGTGTTTTTTTGTGCTTTTATTATATAGCTCATGATGAATAAATTGAAGAGATTTTTCCGGCTTTCATTTGTGTAATTATTTTCTGTTTTGACAGGAGTTTGTATTATTTTACGATTATTTTACCCAACTTGTATTTATTTGCGATGGAAAGATGAAAAAAAATTGCTTTTTCAGACTGAGGATGATATAATGAATAAAAATTGCGGAAAGGTCAGGGCCATGTTATGCGAAAATCCAAAAGTTTCCGGACAAAACTAATGACGCATATCTTGCTGTTAGTAAGCGCCACACTCATCATCGGAACCGTTCTTGTAGTTTCCCTGGTAAAAAACGAATTATTTGAGCAAAACGAAAGATACACCCTTTCCGCTTTTGTCAAAACGGATACCGAGCTGGAAAATCTGAACGAACAGGTCCGAGCCGATTCGATCAGCCTTTCTGCGGCGCTGGCAGGGACCGGCATTTTCCGCGCGGACATTTCCTCCGACCTTTCCTTTACAAAAGCACTTATCAACGTGAGCAGCCTTTTCGATGAGTACACGGACTACGACATGCTGGGACTGATTGGGGAAGACCTGGCGATTGCCAGTTCCCCCAACCGCAGCTTTTCCGCCCAGAAGGGGGCCGACGCCGTCCTTTCCTCCGCTCTTTATCGGAGCATCCTGTATGGGGATAAGGAATACGGCACGGCTTATCTCTATGAGTTTTTGGAGGATTCAGCCCAGAATCTCCCCGCCAGCTCCGCCTACCGGCAGTCGAAAATCATCTATTTCAAAAGGCATTTCCAATCGGGCGGGCGGTCCTACTGCCTGCTGATCGGGCTGCGGGAAAGCGACGTTCATCAGATGTATCTCCATCTGGAGCAGGACGTCAATACCATTTATATTGTAAACGGAGAAGGGCGCATCCTTTCCAGCAGCAATCCGGGACTGTTCCAGACAACCCTCAGCTACTCGTCGGAGATCTCGCAGGAACAATCCACGTATAAAAAGGATCTGGACGGAAGGGAATACCAGATTGTCCAATACCCGCTGAACATCTATGATTGGACGATTATCAACCAATATCCCACCAGCGAATACATGCGGGATGTCAACCGGATGTCCTTCCTCATCGTCCTGATTTTCAGTTTCTGCCTCATTGCCGTAGCGGTGTCCATCACCATTATTATCCGGCGGCTGTCCTCCCCTCTGGACGAGCTCAGCAGCCGCATGAAGAGCCTCCCTTCAACCGGCCTTGCGCCTGCGCAGTACCCTCCGAAAGCCACCAACATTGATGAATTCGACATTTTAAACGCCAGCTTCTCCCAGATGGCCAACGACATCCAGCATCTGATGACGCTGCAGAAGGAGGAGGAAGCCAAGAAGAACCAGCTCCGCCTCCAGGCCCTGATGGCCCAGATCAACCCGCACTTTATCTGCAACGCCCTGAACACCGTCAAGGTCATGGCGGAGATTTCCGGCGCCCAGAATGCGGCGACCATGATTCAGCATATCTGCCAATATATCACCCCCGCTTTCCGCACCAACAAAAACCGCTGGACCTATGCGGAGGAGTACGCCTTCCTGTCCGATTACATCTATATCCTGGAGATCCGCTTCAACGCCCGGCTGGAAATCCGCAGCGATTTTGACCATTCTCTGGACGGAGATATGCTGCCGCGCTTCCTGATTCAGCCTCTGATTGAAAACAGCGTGTACCACGGCATGAGCCAGGCCAGGCCTCTGGAAATCGACGTTTCGGTCCGCAAGGAGGACGGCTGGGTGCGGATTGCCGTGTCCGACAACGGCACCGGCTTCCCCCCGGAAGAGCTGGAAAAAACAAAACAGATGCTCTCCTCGCCCGAGGAAGAAGCATCTGTCGAACTGCAGGCGGGCATCGGCCTGCGGAATATCAAGCAGCGGCTGAACCATTATTTCCCGGGCCGCCACACCTTTGACCTGTATTCCGTTCCGGACCGCATTACCACCATTACGATCCAAATTCCCGACTGTCCAAATAACGCAGCTTCCGCCAGGAATTCGGAGAATAGCCGGTAGCGGCTTTAAACGTCTTGCTGAAATGGGAAATATCGGGGATCCCGGTCTGTTCCGCGATTTCATACAGGAACATATCCTCGTTTTTCAGCAGCTCCATGGCGCGGTTTACCCGGAAGTCAATGAGGTAATTGATAAAACTGACCCCCATTGCCCGCTTAAACAGGGTAGAAAAGTAGCTGGGGCTGAAGGAAACGGCCTCCGCCGCGGTGTTGAGGGTGATTTTGCTGGCGCAGTTTTCCCGGATATACTGGATGGATTTCTGAATCTCGGCATGGCCGCAGTCCGGCATGCAGAGGACGTCGCTTTGAGATTCCAGAATATCGTGGATGAAAAGGCAGACCCCCTCGTAGGTTTGCAGGCAGAGAATCTCCTGCACGCGCCGGGCCGTTTCCTCCGCGGGAAAGAGGGCAAGCGCCGTGCAGAACTTTTCAAAACCGTCCGCGGCCGCCTGCCTGTAGACCGAAAAGGCGGGCGGTCCGTCGGAAAGAACATGGGCTATATCCGCCACCAGCGTCTCCCGGTAAATCCTCCGCACTTCGCCGCTGAAGAGATTGAATTCAAACAGCTTCTGAAGGTCGGTAATCCGTTTGCCGAAATAGGCCGTCTGGTTTTCAAAAACGCCTTCATCCAGGACGCGAACGTGCCGGATCATGTCGAAATACACCGCCCAGCGCTGCCGCATCTCCTCCGGCGTCCGGCAGAACTCGACATTGCAGAGAAGCTCCTGGTTCAGCGCCTTCCAGCAGTATTTCTGAAACTGGCGCACCCGCTGGAGGATAATCTCCTGGTCCAGGTTCTCATTCCGGAAGCACACCATAAACCGAAGCTGATCCCGGCAGTCGATCACTGTTTCCGAATAAGAGGTAAAGTATTCGGCAACCAGGCCGGCGACCGTTTTGGAAAGAAGGAGGCGGCTGCCGTTCTGCTCCCGAAGCTGGAACATCCAGCAGTAAGGGCTGACAGGGAACGGAAGCGCCGCAATCTCCCCGTCTAAAAACATGCGGAGCAGCTGCGAGTCCGTCTGGACCGCTTCTTCCTGTTCGGGAACCAACCCCTGTTCATCCAGTTCCTTCCGGGCGGCAAGAAGTTTCTGCTGAAGTTCCTGGGCGGAAATGGAGGACTTCATCAGAAAATCAAAAATACGATAGGGGAACAGCTTTTTGATGGTCTGGACATCGTCCACACAGGTGATGACCAGAATCTTGCAGGGAAGCCGTTCCTCGCTGATTTTTGCAATCAGATCCACGCCGCTGAGGCGCGGCATGTTCAGGTCCGTAATCACAATTTCCGGATGGTGCGCGCGGTAGAGCCGCAGGGCCTGTTCCCCGTCGCTGGCCTGCGCCACGAGCTTCATGCCCAGTTCTTCCCAATTGACTGTGGACACGATTCCCGCCCGCGTTAAGAGTTCATCCTCTGCAATCAGTACTTTATACATGTCTCAATCCTTTCCGGCTGCTTCCCGCCGCTTCCCGCCCTTCCGGAGCGTTCGCACAAAACGTCACAGTCCCTTAGAATTATAACAAAAAACGCAAAATAATGCAACAACTCCCGCAGAATCCCACATCCTGCCGCGCGCTTTCGGCGGGCAAACGCAAAAAAGGCGTTGCTTCCTCCCGGTTGTTGGGCTATAATGGAAGAAAAAGCGCAATCGTGCCGCCGGACCGGCGGACGCAGGGAAGGGTTCTATGGACAAATACACCATTATCAGAAAATATTTCGGACACAGTACGTTCCGCCGCGGGCAGGAAGAGCTGATCGACAGCATCCTGTCCGGCAGGGACTGCCTCGGGATCATGCCCACCGGCGGCGGGAAATCCCTCTGCTATCAGGTCCCCGCTCTCCTTCTTCCGGGGCTGACGCTGGTCATATCCCCGCTGATTTCTTTGATGAAGGACCAGGTGGCCGCGCTGGAAAAAGCGGGGATTCCCGCGGCATTCCTCAACAGCGCCATGGATTCCGACGAATACCGCCGGATCTGCGCCGGACTGCGCCGGGGCGAATATAAGCTCATTTACGCCGCGCCCGAACGGCTGGAAAACGAGGGCTTTCTCCAGATGATGTGCGGGCTGGAGGTTTCTCTGGCGGCGGTGGACGAGGCGCACTGCATCTCCCAATGGGGGCAGGATTTCCGCCCGAGCTATCTTTCCATCGCCGACTCCCTCGCAAAGCTCCCGAAGAGGCCGGTGCTGGCGGCTTTTACCGCCACCGCCACGGAAGAAGTCCGGCAGGACATCATCCGCCTGCTGCGCCTGGAGGAGCCTTCTATTCTGGTGACGGGGTTCGACCGTCCAAACCTCTTTTTCGACGTGCAGCATCCCAAAGACAAGACGGCCGCCCTCCACGCGCTGCTGCGGGAGCGCCGGGACCGCAGCGGCATTGTTTACTGCGCCACCCGCGCAAAAGTGGAGCAGGTAAGCGCCGGGCTGGAGCGCGCGGGAATCCCCGCCGCCCGCTACCATGCGGGGCTCTCGGACGAGGAGCGCCGGCAAAACCAGGACGACTTCCAGTATGACCGGAAAACCGTCATGGTAGCCACCAACGCATTCGGCATGGGGATTGACAAATCCAATGTTTCCTTTGTCATCCATTACAACATGCCCAAAAGCCTGGAGGCCTATTACCAGGAAGCGGGGCGCGCCGGACGGGACGGCAGCCCGGCCGACTGCATCCTCCTGTTTTCCGGGGGCGACATTGCCACGGCAAGGTTCCTCATCGAGCACGGCTCCGGGAACGATGCGCTCACGCCGGAAGAACAGGACGCCGTCCGGCAAAGCGACATGCAGCGGCTTCAGGCAATGGCGGACTATTGCAGAACGGGGCAATGCCTGCGGGGAGCCCTGCTCCGCTATTTCGGACAGGAAGCCCCCGAATCCTGCGGCAGCTGCGGGAACTGCTGCGGACGCTTTGTCGTGCAGGATATTACCATCCCGGCCCAGAAAATCCTTTCCTGCGTCAAACGGATCGCGGGCAAGCTCGGATATTCCGTGGGCAAAGCCCTGTTAATCCGCACGCTGCGGGGCGGACGGGACCAGCGCCTGCTCTCCCTCGGGCTGGACAGCCTGACCACCTACGGCATTATGCGGGAGGATTCCCCCGGAACCATCCGAAGCTATCTGGAATTTCTGGAGGAGCAGGGATATCTGGAAACCGACCCGCAATACGGTGCGGTGCGGCTGACGCCGAAAGCCTCCGAGGTGCTGTTCCGCGGGAAAAAGGTGGAGATGCCGGTGCGGGAAGACCGGCGCCGGGAGCAGCCGGCGGAAAAAGCGCCCTCCGGCGATGCGTCCGCCCTCTTTTCCGTCCTCAAGGCCCTCCGCACCAAAATTGCGCAGCAGGAAGGCGTCCCCGCCTACATCGTCTTTACCAACGCCGCGCTGCAGGACATGGCCGCCCGCGCGCCGCGGAGCATGGAAGAATTTCTGGCGGTATCCGGCGTCGGGGAGGTCAAAGCCGCCCGCTACGGCAGCGCCTTCCTGTCGGCAATCGGAGAATATCTGGAGAAGGAGGGGCGGTGAACGGCAGGGCGCCCTTCCCTACGCCTTTAAAACCGTATCAAAGACATACCCCCATTATAGCGTGTTTCCCACAAAATTTCAACAATTTTCACAAACACGCAGCAATTTTTTCTCTTCTCTTTTTCTTTCATCAAAATTCTTCCCATGCTCCCTCCATGCGGCGGCATTCTGCAAAATCACTGTTGACCGCCGGGGCAAAATGGAGTACAATAGAAGATACCGCAGGCGGCCGGAAAATGCCCGCCGCAGTTTGGTCAAAGGCGCAGGCGTTTGGGGCCTCCCGAAAGCGCTGCACGCCTGATCTGCTGCATACTGTTCAGAAAGGACCTGTGATTATGACTTATACCTACATTCCCAAGGGAGTCTGCTCCCGCAAAATTGACCTGACCATTGAGGACGGCGTCATTAAGAGCGTCCGCTTTACCGGCGGATGCAGCGGCAACACCCAGGGGGTCGCCGCCCTCTGCATCGGCCGCAAGCCCGAAGAGGTCATTCCCCTCATCAAGAATATCCGCTGCGGATTTAAGCCCACTTCCTGCCCCGATCAGCTGGCCCGCGCGCTGGAGGAGGCTTCCGCACAGTAAGGAAAAACCGCCCCGATTCTCAGGAACAGGGGGCGGTTTTGTCCGGAAATGCGCTTAAATGCCGACGACTTCGGCTCCAAAAGGCATAAGCGCCAGCTTGGCCAGCTTGAAGCACTGTCTGCCGAAGGGGATGCCGATGATCGTGATGCAGAGCACCGCGCCTAAAACAGCGGAGGACGCCGCCAGCGGGAGCCCGCTCACCACAAGCCAGAGAATGTTCAGCAGCAGCGAGCCGGCTCCTCCCCCGTAACGGACTTCTTTCCCAAAGGGGAAAAACGCGAGCTTCGCGAACTTAAAGCACTGCATCCCCACCGGGATTCCCACAATGGTGAGGCACCAAAGCGCGCCGGCCAGCGTCCAGCCCAGCCCCTGGAGGAACCCCCCGAATACAAACCACAGAATATTTCCAAGACAGCCCATGCCGCCCGCCTCCTTCCTGATTGCTGATTCCTATTTTCTCATATCGTTTTGAAAAATGCAAGGTTTTTTCCGCTGCATCTTGCAATTTGCGCGGAAATCCATTATAATGAGAATGTGTTACAATGTTGACAAACCGGGTTTCCCGGGAATACCAAATTGGAGGTTGCAACCATGTTAGTTTCCGCAAAAGAAATGCTCACCAAGGCCAAAGCCGGCAAATATGCCGTCGGCCAGTTCAACATCAACAATCTGGAGTGGACCAAAGCGATCCTGCAGACCGCTCAGGAGCTGAACTCCCCCGTTATCCTCGGCGTTTCCGAAGGCGCCGGCAAATACATGTGCGGCTACAAGACCGTCGCGCAGATGGTCAAAGCCATGGTGGAAGAGCTGAACATTACCGTTCCCGTCGCCCTGCACCTGGACCACGGCTCCTACGAAGGCGCTAAGAAATGCATCGAAGCGGGCTTCTCCTCCATCATGTTCGACGGCTCCCACTACCCCATCGAAGAAAACATCGAGAAAACCAAGGAACTGGTTGCCACCTGCAATGAGCTGGGCCTCTCTCTGGAGGCGGAAGTCGGCTCCATCGGCGGCGAAGAGGACGGCGTTGTGGGCATGGGCGAATGCGCCGACCCCAACGAGTGCAAAATGATTGCGGACCTGGGCGTCACCATGCTGGCTGCCGGCATCGGCAACATTCACGGCGTTTACCCCGCCAACTGGCCCGGCCTGCGTTTCGATGTTCTGGCTGCCATTGAGGAGAAGGTCGGCGACATGCCTCTGGTTCTCCACGGCGGCACCGGCATCCCCGACGACATGATCCAGAAAGCCATCTCTCTGGGCGTAGCTAAGATCAACGTCAACACTGAGTGCCAGCTCGTCTTTGCGGAAGCGACCCGCAAATACATTGAAGCCGGCAAGGATCAGCAGGGCAAGGGCTTTGACCCCCGCAAGCTGCTGGCTCCCGGCGCTGAAGCGATCAAGGCCAAAGTCAAAGAGAAAATGGAACTCTTCGGCTCTGTCAACAAAGCGTAAGCTGTTTTCGGACAAACTGCCCCGCCCCGGGATTCCCCGGGACGGGGTTTTCTGCAAGGGAGGAAATCACATGGGACCCATTCACTACACCGTCAGGCAGATTGCCGGCGATTACGCCATTCTGGTCAGTGAGGACGGCGCGGAAAACCAGGTGGCCATGGCGCTGCTGCCGCCCGGCATTGACGAGGGCGACAGGCTTGTATGGGAAAACCTGAGCTATACTTTTGAATAAAAGACGGAAGCAAGCCCCCCGCACTGCGGAAAGGGGCTTGCTTTTTTACTCGGAAAAACGCTGCCGGCTGCCGGTTTCATATTCCAATTTTACGACGGTATAGATTTCCTCCAAGGAAAAACGGATGTCGGTCAGATTGGAGTTCTCCTGTCCTTCCAGCCTGCGGGAACTGCCCAGAACGGAGATCTGCTGGACCGGCTTTCCGCTTATGATAATCCGAACCGGACAGGGGGAAAAGATTCTTTCAACCGGCGCGTAGCTTTGAGCGGATGGAGGATTGAAGGCCGAGGCAACCAGGTGCAGGTATCCGCAGCCGTCCTTCTCTAAATAGGATGCTTCCACACCGGCCGGCGCTTCAATGGCAATTGCCGGATCGGGGACCAGTATTCGATAGAGGTCTGCGAAAATGTCCCGCAGCCACAGATGTCCGTACTGCGCATAGGTTCCGGGAACATCCATCGCCAGATAAACTGCCCTCCCCTTTCCGTACTGCGCCATCGTTGCGGCAGGATAAAATTTTTCGGAAGCAGCCGGCGGATACGGAGAGCGGAAGCCCCTGTGCGGCGGAGCGGACACTGTGATCGGAAGCTGAAGAGCCGCCAGCTCCGAAGCGCCGCAGGAATGGACTTTCACAGCCCGGCTTTTAACCAGCAGCGGCATGGGGTGCAGGTCGGACTTTGCATAGTAGGCGCAGGGATAGAGGAACGGTTCCATTGGTTCGACACCCAACAGTGGTTTCCAAAGGTCCTTTTCTGCCCAGATGCAGTTCCCTACACAGAGCAGACTGCCTCCCTTTTCTACATATTCCCGGATAAGGGAAATTTCACTGGCGGAAAGGCGCATATGATCGGGAACAATCAGCACCCGGTACGGCATATCCGGGGAAAGACAGGCGGAATCGATAATATCGTAAAGGATATGCAGCTGGGAAAGGCATTTCGCAGTTCCCAGAAAACTCTGCGGGAAGGACTCCACCGAGTATGGAAAATTTTCTCCGCTGGAACAGAGGAGAGCCGCGTCGGAAACAAACTGTCCTGCCTGCCCCTCCTGTTTGGCTTCCACATAGGAGAAGGCTTCTTTCAGACGGTCGTAACAAGCCGGTTCCAGCGTACCGTCCGGATATACCTGGTCGCCGCAGCAGATGATCCCTCCCTGGGCTGCAATCAGGGAAAACTCGTATTGCAGCTGCTCTGTTTCCTTGAGGGTCATTTCCCCCCATCCTTCCGCAAACCGGACTGTGGTAATCTCAAACGGCTTTCCCAGCATCCGTGTATAGCGGCCCTGCGTGCTCATCAGCTCATAGCCGTTGACGCCGTGCGCCGGCTGTGATTCCACAATCAAAAAGTCCACAAGCTCCGCAAGCCGGCGGTCCTGCCCCAATTCCCAGGAGGAATTCATACAGACGCAGGCATCCGGATTGTACCCTTTGATAATGCGCATGCATTCCGCCGCAAAATTCAGGATAGAATCCGCCATAAATTTCTGATGGCTGCGCTCATCCGCTTCCAGAAGGGAATATCCGTACATCTGGGAGAATTTCTGCTGGCAGTAGCGGCAGTAGCACCCTCCCCTTTGGAACATGACTGCATCGAAGAAAAAGCCGTCCACAGGATATTTTTCGCAGATTTCCCGAATCTGGGCAAAAATTGATTCTTCCTTGTAGGGCGAATTGAGGCATCCCCATTCCCACTCCGCATCCTTGAGCAGCGGCTTACCGTCCCGGCCGCACTGTTTCCAGTCGGGATTGTTCCGGATATTGTACTGATCCCAACCCGCTGACAGGTAAGCCAGCACCTTGATGTGGTGCTTGTGCGCTTCCGCAAGGACGCCGCCTAAAAAATCCTGCTGCAGGCCCTGGTGCATGTGCCCAACCTCGGTAGGATAAAAGCTCATGCCAAAATGATCTTTCGCAAATATTGCCACAGCGTCCACTCCTGCGCGGCGCAGTTCGGCCACAAAGGAAACCGGGTCGAAATTTCGAATAGCGTCCCGCGGAAATTCCGGCATGTGAAAATCCATATGGACAATCTTTTTGCAGGAAGAAATCCAAGAGGCCATAAAAATCCCCGCCTTTCTGTCAGTCCTCGATGATGACTGCTGTGTGAATATCAAGCCGGCCCACCATAATGTTCAAGGTCCCGTTCTCCCAGCTGAATGCCAGCGGCGTATTCTCCGGCTGCGCCGTTACTCCGGAGGGACAATGGTCATACCGGATTTCCAGCCGGATATGGAACAAAGGCGGGATATACTCCACATAAGCCCGGCGGTCCTGAACCGGCATATTGCAGAGGTTCACCAGATGAACGCACAGCCGTCCCTGCACATCCCGCCGGACGGAAAGGTCAACCATCGGAGGCGCGTCCGTCTGAACGATGGGGTCCGGGAACAGAACGCGCGCCATTTTCGATATCAGCGCGCGGGTAAAGGGATGATGGTTCATAAAGTAGTTGAGGCAGATGGGGCCATAGACAGCGCCAATTTTTCCCTTTCCATAGTTTACCACCGTTGCCGCCGGCTTTTTCGTCACTGTGCGCCGCATAGCCTCGGAAACTCCGCTATCCCGGACGTCCAGATAGGACATCCGGGCGGTAATGCCCGTTCCCATATACCGGTACTCCAATACTTGAGCAGATGCGGGATCAACGTCATACCACTCCCCGCGGATCAGCGTTTTGTTTCCGTCCACCGCTATGACCGCATTTTCTTCCCGCAGCTGCCCCAATTCTGCACCCAGGCAGTCGGCAAAGTAAGGGATACAGTCCGTTCCCGCCAGGAAAAGGGACCCGCCCTTTGCCGCGTAGTCCTTCAGCCGGCGAACAAAGGAATCCGTTAAGTATTTGGTATTTGGAATCACAATCAGAGGATACTCCTCCATATGTTCTTCCAGCATATATTCGCTCATAACGCTGACGGAGTAGTGCTCCTCCAGCAGCGCATGAAGGATTCCCTCCAGTTCTTTTAATTCGTTGCCCCACCAGGTGTAAATGCGGTCGGATTTTTCCATCAGGTCCTCACGGGAATGGAGAACAGCCACCTGCGGGACAGGAACAGAATGGAAGCAGGACTCCTGACGCGCCCGGACGAATTGGGAAACTTCCCTTGCAGTATCGACGATGCGGTCATCCAAATAACCGCTCCGGGTTGGAAGAAAATAGGTCACATATCCTCCGCCGTGCATCAAAACAATGGATGCTTCCTGCATCAGATGGCACGGCAGCTTTTCGGATTCATCTCCTGTTTTGGGCAGGTCAAAACTCCAGGACTGCAGTTCCCAGGGCATGCCGGTGTGCTGCAGGTAACGGCATTCGGTGCGCGCGCGGTCCACGGACAGGAACGGATCGAAGTCGCCGGAAAGGAAATCAACAGGCGCTTTCCTGGGGACCGGCATCATCGTTGTATAAGCCCAGTTGCTGGCCACATTGATATTGGGAAAACGCTTTTTCACGGCAGAAGTCCAGGCTGCCACATATTCTTCAAATTTGTTTCGCTGAAACTCCTTCCACCGGCGGTAGTTAGGGTCGGAAGCAGACTGCGGAGCCTGACGGGAACCGGTCAGCTTTTCCCACTCGTCTAACGCCATCGAAGAATAATCCTGCTGCGCTTTCCAGCATTCTCCGTCCAGCCAAACGCTGTCCAGCTGATATTTTTCAATCACCTCGCAAAGCTGCGGGATCATAAATTCTGCGGCATAATTTCCAAACGGCGTCGTTGCTTCCGAATCGGGCGTCCCATCCGGATGAACGGCGGCATATTCCGGGTGGTGCGCAATGGCGGAATTATCCCACAAGCCGGAATAATGGATTCCCAGCAGCACGCCCTTTTCACGGGTCACTTTTCTCCACACCGCCAGGCTGTCCCGAACCAGGTTGCGGTTGTACTCCCCTATCCGGGAAGGGTATCCCGCAACTCCGGGATGTCCTTTGCAGTCATACGCAACATGGTCCGGTTTTGCGGCGTCCAAAAGGCGGGCAACCATTTCCTCCGTTACATCCGCGCCCAGTACCGTGTCCTCAGCCAGGGGGTGCAGGTCAATATGCAATCCCCAAAAACAGTCTTTTCTTTCCAAAATTTCCACTCCTTTTCCTTCGGCAGATGCAAAACAGCCGTGCCGTTTCTTTTATCGGCACGGCTGTTTTAAAAAATTCCTTATTTTACGCGGTCATAAGATGCCTGGACCAGATCGCGCAGTTCAGAATAGCCCATCTTTTCCAGCTCCTCGACATACTGGTTCCAGTCGTTGTCATCGTTAATGTCGCGGGTGCCGGTAATATACGCGGTGATGCTTTCGGTAATATATTTATTCACCAGCGTTTCAATTTCCGTAACCTTTTCCTGCTCCTCCTGAGTATAGAACAGGGTCGGCATAATTTCGGCAGGGCCGTTTCCTTCGTATTTGTTAGCGGTTTCATCGTACAGGATTTTCTCATGGTAGGAATCCCAGTTGGTAATATCCACAGCCATGGAATTGCGGAAATCTGCGCTTAAAAATGTATTGATTCCCTCGCTCCAGGTGAAGTTGTTCGGCTCCTGGCCGGAATGCAAAATCGCGTACTTCGCAGGCTGTCCGTCCAGTCCGACTTCCCCTTCCTCCGCATACCGCCAGTCGACATTTTCCTCCCCGAAGAGGTGATAGTCGTTTTCAATATAGCATTGGTAGAGGGAGTCGCCCAAGCGGAACGCAATTTCAGGAATTTCACATTCCTTGGTGATTACAAAATTCCCCTGCCCCAGGCTGATCGGATACTGCGCGGTATAGTGAACTCCTTCAGGGCCTGTCAGAGGCGGAATTGCCACAAAATTTTCCTTGACGTCCAGAGAGGAGTCTACAAACTGGATTGCCCCGTTCAGAACAACGCCGGCGCGGTTTCCGTTTTCCGCTCCTGTCAGCAGCTTTGCCGTTTCGTTATCCGAAATCATGTATTCCGGATCGATCAGGCCTTCGGCAAAGAGCTTATTCATGTACTTTAAGCCTTCCCGCCACTCCGGCGTTACCGCGTTCCCGACAACCGTTCCGTTATCCAGGAACCATCTTGCGCCGCCGGCATTATAGGTAAAGGCGTTCATGAGAAACATGTCAATCTCCGAACTCCAGCCGCCTCTTGCCAGCGGAATTTCGTCATTGGGGTCGCCGTTGCCGTTGGCATCCTGCTCCTTGAAGGCTTTGAGCATGTTGTAAAAATCGTCCGTTGTTTCCGGCATTTCAAGGTTCAGGTTTTCCAGCCAGGTTTTGTCCACCCAGGCTTTATACGGCATGGTGCAGTGGTAGCACTCATTCACAGCGGGCAGACCGTAAATGCTGCCGTCCGGCGTAATAACAGATTTTTCAATGGTGTCCTCGTAGGCAAACACCTGTTTGGTGTACAGACCATACTCTTCAATGAGGTCATTCAGAGGGACAAATACCCCCTGGGAACCGTATTCGATCTGCTGCGCGTTGGTAATCCCCCAAGAAATAAACACATCCGGCAGGTCAGCCTGGCTGGCCAAGATCAGATTCATTTTATCGTTATGATCTTCCATATTGCTGCGCGTGAACTCAAAATCGATGTTGGTCTTTTCCTCGTAATATTTGGTAAAATAGTTGTCATCCAAATCGCCGATCCAGCTGGGCGGGTCGATCCACACAGAAAGCGTGACCTGTTCCTTCACGATGGGATATTCCCCCGGCGCTGTCATGTTGTCCAGATAGCTGGCTGCTTCCGTCGCAGAAGATTCGGCGGGTGTGCTGCTGCCGGACTCAGATGTTCCGCCGCAGCCTGTGAGCGCGCTTGTAAGCAGAGCTGAAACCAGGAAAGCTGCTACCACAGAATGCTTTTTCATAATAAGTTCCTCCATTTTATTAGAATTTTGATTAACCCTTGAGCGAACCAATCATAACCCCCTTGATAAAGAATTTCTGCACAAATGGATAGATGCAAAGGATTGGACCGTTTGCCACAATGATGAGTGCGTATTTAATCAGCTGTGCCAGCTCGGCCTTTTTATCCATCATGGTAGGGTCTGCGCTGCCGAACATGGTAATATCCATCTGATTTAAGACAAGGACTGTCCTCAGCTTGATTTGAAGCGGCATCTTGTTCGCATCCGTTAAGTAAAGAAATGCATTAAAATAGGAATTCCAATGCCCCACAGCATAAAACAAAGCATTGACCGCAATAATTGCACCCGACAATGGAATGACAATTTTCAGAATAAAGTTGAAGTCTGAGCAGCCATCCAGTTTGGCGGATTCCAGCAGTTCCTTTGGAATACTGGATTGGAAAAAGGTACGGGTAATGATAACGTCGTAAACGGACATGGCGCTGGGCAGGATCATAACCAGGCGGTTATTCAGCAGACCCATCGAATTCATGGCCAAGTATGAGGGAATCATTCCCCCTGAGAAAAACATTGTAATGGTGAACAGAACCATAACAAGATTTTTCGCTTTAAAATCCGGCCGGGAAAGAGGGTACGCCGCGATGATGGTCATAAACAGGTTCAGCAGCGTGCCAAAAGTCGTGTAAAAAATGGTATTGGCATAACCAACCCAAATGTCCTGGTAGCCCAGAATTGCCTTATACCCTTCCAGGGAGAAATCCACAGGAAAGAGCTTTACCTTCCCGGAGACCACCGCCTGCGGAGAACTGAATGAGGAGCTCACAATCAGCAAAAGGGGGTATGCAATAATAACGAGCAAAATGCTCAGGAAAATGTAATTGCAGGCGACAAAAATTTTATCCCTCGTTGTATAAATCTTCATAACTGCCTCCAACTTCTCGCGGTTACCACAGGCTGACCTTGGACACATACCGGGAAATATAGTTCACAATAATCAAAATGATAAAGGATATGACGGAATTAAACAGTCCAATCGCCGTGCTGTATGAGTAGTTGGGAAGTCCTGTCCCGAAACTCAGTTTATAGACATAGGTGGAAATTACCTCGGAAACAGCGATATTGGACGCATTCTGCATCAGCATGATTTTCTCAAATCCAACGTTCAGCAGAGAACCGGAACTCAAAATCAGGGTGATTGCAATGGTGGGCAGGATGGAAGGGAGGTCAATATGCAGTATTTTCTGGAATACGCTGGCTCCGTCGATGGTAGCTGCCTCATAAAGCTCCTGGTCGACTGAAGAAAGCGCCGCAATGTAGATGATGGAATTCCATCCCATCCCCTGCCAGACTCCCGACCAGACATAAACATGGTCGAACAAATCTGCATCCGTCATAAACGGGATCGGCCCAATCCCAAACAGGGATAAAAGGTTATTGATTACGCCGTAATCATGCGTAGACAGAAGCTGAAGCATAATCCCCACCATTACAACGGTGGATATGAAATACGGGGCATATGTAATCATCTGCACACTCTTTTTAAACAGCTTGTTTTTCACCACATTGATGCTGAGCGCCAGGATGATCGGCATCGGGAAACCTGCAATCAGGCTGTACGCACTGATGCGAAGCGTGTTCATAAATATTCGTTTGAATTCATAAGAGTCAATGAATTTTTCAAAATGCTCCAATCCTACCCAGGGACTTCCGGAAATCCCTTCTACGGCAATATAATCTTTGAAAGCAATTTGAATGCCGTACATCGGATAATACATAAACAATATAACATATACAATCGGCAAAATGACAAGGATATAAAGCTGCCAATTCACGTGAAGTTCATTTTTTAAAGCCTTCAATCGGGATTTCGATGGATTCATTTATATATCACTCCCAAAAATTCTAAATTTTTCAATTCTTTTTAATGTGGTATGTATTTATCATGTTTTATATTATACACGTTATAACTAAACAGTCAATATGTGATAAAGAAAAAATGAAAATATCAAAATTATTTTTAATTGTTATAATTGTGATAGTATTATTGGATTTATATTGACATTTGTATTGAAGTATCATACAATTAAAAACAAGAAAATGAATTTTTGTTATGGGGGCAAACATCGTGAAACCGCTGTATGAGCAAATTCTTGAGTCCCTTACAACGGATATTCGGAACGGAAAATATCCTCCCGGAAGCAAGCTGCCGACAGAAGCGCAGTTGTCCAAACAATTTTTTGTAAGCAGAATAACATCCAAGCGCGCATTGGACGAACTGGCGGCAAACGGCCTGGCGGTGCGCCACCGCCGAACAGGGACTTTTGTCCGGTATCCCGCTCAATGTTCCCCCGACGCCCCGACGCCGTCCGCAATCCAGCTGGACAGCGTAAGCACAACTGTAGACGACGAACGGCCCCACATTATTGTTGCAATCATGCCATTTAACAGCAACAGTTATGACGCCGTATCTTATCTCAGGGGGATCACCAGCGTACTGGACCGCAATGCGTGCTACACAATCATTCAGAATTCGGAAGCAAGTTACCGAACCGAGGCAAAAATTTTTGAACGCTGCTTAAAGGACCGCATTGACGGAATCATCTTTTATCCATACGACAGCATCCACAATTATGGTATCATTAAGCAGCTTGCTGTTCAAAATTATCCGCTCGTTATGATTGATAAAGCGTATTCGGGGATCGACTGCCCTTCTGTGGTGTTTGAGAATCGGACGGGCACAAAGGCGATTGTCAATTACCTCATTCAGATGGGGCATCGAAGAATTGCTTTCTTTGCAAACTGCAATATTGCGGAAATGAGCTCCATCAAAGAGCGCTATGACGGCTATATCGAGGCGATTACCGAAAGCGGCCTTCCGCTGACAATGGATTATACGGTGGAAATCAAAAAGAAAACCATCATGAACGACAGTGCAGAAGTGGAAAAAATGCTGCTGACATATGGCCAGGCTGCCCAGGAGCTGATGGAAAAAGGAGTCACAGCCGTTCAATGCTGTACAGACGGCGTGGCGTACCTGCTCGCACAGGGCTGCTCTATGCTGGGAATCCGAATCCCCGACGATTTGTCTGTTACGGGATTTGATAATTTGCCCACAACCAACAATCTGCATCTTACAACCGTGAAACAAGATCTGTATCTTGCCGGAATCAAGTCCGCAGAGCTGATGCTGGAACAGCTTCATCATCACCCCATCGCAAACCTGCAAATCCGGCTGCCTGTGGAATTGGTGATGGGAAGTTCCGTTCTGAAAAACCCGGAACATCCGTCTCTGTGCGGCGGCTCCGCAAAATCTGACAAAGGAAAGGAAGAGACATATGCAAAAGATTCCCGCTAAAACCTGGGAGGAAATCGACGCAAGGCCCATCCCCGAATGGTTTGACAGAGGAAAGTTCGGCATTTTTATCCATTGGGGAATTTACTCGGTCCCGGCTTATGCGCCCAAGCGCAGCGAGGTGGATTCCACCGGGCTTGCATACGCAGAATGGTACGGATGGCAGGTTGGGCAGAAATTTGCGCCGTACTACGATTTTCACAGGAGAGTCTATGGAGAAAACGCCTCCTATAAGGATTTCGCCTCCCAATGGAAGGCGGAAATGTTCAATCCGGAAGAATGGGCAAGCCTGTTTGAAAAAGCCGGCGCTCAATATGTGGTTCTGGTTTCCAAGCATCACGACGCTTTCTGCTTATGGCCAAGCGCCTACAGTTTTAACTGGAACAGCGTAGACATTGGGCCGCACCGGGATATTGTGGGCGAATTGCTGGACGCAGTAGAGCGCCACGGGATGAAACGCGGCCTTTACTACAGCCTGCTGGAATGGGATCATCCCGTAATGCAGGTTAAGGACGCCGCCAAAGCGGATATTCCCCGCTATGCTGTGGAAAAAATGATCCCCCAGATGAAGGAACTGGTGACAAATTATCGTCCAAGCATCTTGTTCACAGACGGCGAATGGTCTTATTCCAGCGAACAGTGGCACAGCCGGGATTTTTTGACCTGGCTCCTTTATGAATCCAATGTACGCGATGAAATTGTTATAAACGACAGGTGGGGAAGCGATACGCGGGGCCTGCATGGCGGCTACCTCACTTCCGAATATGGAGAAGTAAACAGCCCCGCGGTCAGCGAATCGGAGGCGCAGAAAAACCTGCAGAACCGAAAATGGGAGGAAAACCGCAGCATCGGCGCCAGCTTTGGGTTTAACCGGAATGAAAACATCGAAGATTATCTTGGAGAAAAAGAGCTGATTGATTTACTCATTAACACTGTCAGCCGGGGCGGAAACCTTTGTCTGAATGTCGGACCCTGTGCGGACGGCACCATTTCCCCCATTATCCAGGAACGGCTTCTGCAAATCGGCGATTGGCTGAAAATCAACGGAGAGGCAATTTACGGCACCGCTGCCGGAGCGAATATCGCGTTTAACGACACTTTTGCCGCAACCCGCAAAGGGAACGTCATGTACCTCTTCTGCAAAGAACCGGCATCGGAGCCAATTGTGATCAACCTCCCGAACCAGAAGGCTGTCTCCTCAGTGGAGGTGTTGGGGAGCGCATGTCCTGCGGAATATAAACAAAACGGTTCGCAATTAGTCATTTCCCCCTGGCCTGCACCGCCCTACAGCTATCGATTTCTTCCTTACACCTATAAAATTTCCACACAAAATTAAGCACAGCAGAAAGAGAACCGTCCCGCAAAAGCGGGTAAAGCAGCCGCATTAGGCTCGCAGCTTCCCCGGCCTGCACCGTACCATATCGGTGCAGGCCAAATTTTATGGAAGGAAAAGCCAAAAAGGGATTGACAGCAAGCGCGGAACCGGGTATAATAGTTAGTATCAGCTAATCATTGCTGTTTTCTTTTTTGCCTCGCAGTTAGCGTGTGCTAATCGCATTCCTTACTCCCCATACCGTAAAATGGAGGGCAACGCCTATGATGATTAACAAGCGCCTGATCGGAACGGTCGGCGAAAGCAAAAAGTATATCGCCGGAAATGTTTTGCTGCAGTGGTGCGCGCTGGCTGCAAATATCGCGATGATGTTTGCCATTGCGCGGCTGCTGGCCAGACTGTTTGAGCAAACGGCGACCGCTGCCGTCTGTGCCGAGACGGCCGTTCTTGCGCTGCTGGCGCTGGGCATCCGCTTTTGCTGCACAGCCGGCGCCAGCAGAATGGGGTATTTTTCCTCGAAAGCGGTCAAAAGGACGCTGCGGGAGCGCATTTACCAAAAGCTGCTGCGCCTGGGCGCCTCCTACAGCGAGCAGGTCCGGACTTCCGAGGTGGTGCAGGTGGCAGTCGAGGGCGTCGAACAGCTGGAAACCTACTTCGGCGCTTATCTCCCCCAGTTTTTTTACGCGATGCTGGCCCCGGTGACCCTGTTCGCCGTGCTCTGCTTTGTCAATGTCCCGGCTGCCGCCGTTCTGCTGGTCTGTGTGCCGCTGATTCCCGCCGCCATCGCGGCGGTACAGACCTGGGCCAAAAAACTGCTGGCCAAATACTGGGGACAATATACGGCGCTGGGCGATACCTTCCTGGAAAACCTGCAGGGGCTGACCGCGCTGAAAATCTACCAGGCGGACGAATTCAAAAACCGGGAAATGAACGAGGAAGCCGAAAAGTTCCGAATCATTACCATGAAGGTGCTGACCATGCAGCTCAACTCCATCACCATCATGGACCTGGTCGCCTACGGGGGCGCCGCGCTGGGGATCATCATGGCGGTCACGCAGTTTGCCGGCGGGCATACGACCCTGACGGGATGCCTGCTCATTATCCTGCTGGCGGCGGACTTCTTTCTTCCCATGCGGCAGCTGGGCTCCTTCTTCCACATCGCCATGAACGGCATGGCGGCCAGCGATAAAATTTTCCGCCTGCTCGACCTGCCGGAAGCCGCGGAGGAAAAAAGCGGGGAAATGCCCCGGGACGGCGAAATTGCCTGCTCCGGCCTTCGCTTTTCCTATCAGCCGGACCGGGAGATCCTGCACGGAATCGAACTGCGTTTCCCGGCAGGCAACTTCACCGCGCTGGTGGGCGAGAGCGGCTGCGGAAAGTCCACTGCGGCGGCGATTCTTATGGGGCGGAACAAAGGCTATACCGGCTCCGTCACAATCGGCGGGCTGGAGCTGGGCGAAATTCCGGAGGACAGCCTGATGCGCCATATCACCTATGTCAGCCACCGGAGCTATCTGTTCAAGGGAACCGTGCGGGACAATCTGCGGATGGGAAACCCGGCGGCTTCCGACGCCGAGCTGTGGGCTGTGCTGGAACAGGTCCGGCTGGACGGGTTCCTGAAAGCGGAACAGGGGCTGGACACGGCAATTATGGAAAACGCCTCCAATCTGTCGGGCGGTCAGCGGCAGCGGCTGGCGCTGGCGCGCGCGCTCCTGCACGACAGCCCGGTCTACCTGTTCGACGAGGCCACCTCCAATATCGATGTGGAAAGTGAAAACGACATCATGGCGCAGATTTATGAACTTGCGAAAACCAAAACAGTGATTCTGATTTCTCACAGGCTGGCAAATGTTGCAGGCGCGGATAAAATTTACGTCCTGGACGGCGGAAGCATCGCAGAATCCGGGAGCCATGCGGAGCTGCTCTGCAGCCACGGCCTCTACGAAAAACTTTGGACAGCCCAGCAAAATCTGGAAATGTACGGAAAGGACGGAAGCCCGGCATGAACAAACGAAGCGGATTTCAAGTGATGCTAAAACTGGCTTACCTGGTCAAACCTCTGACCGGCTATATGCTGCTGGCAATTTTGATGGGGCTCATCGGGCATTTGTGCGCGGCTTTTCTGACGGTATTCGGCGGCTATGCGGTGCTGAACGCGCTGGGGGCAGCCGTACCGGTGACAATGGCGGCGGCCTTTGCCTTTCTTGTGATTTTCGCCCTGCTGCGGGGAATTCTGCGCTACGCGGAGCAGGCGTGCAACCACTTCATTGCCTTCAAGCTGCTGGCGCTGATCCGGGACCGGGTGTTCCGGGCGCTCAGGCGGCTCTGCCCCGCCAAACTGGAAGGCCGGGACAAAGGGGACCTGATTGCCGTCATTACCTCGGACATCGAACTGCTGGAAGTGTTCTATGCCCACACCATCTCCCCCGCGGCGATTGCCCTGCTGTTTACGGTCATCCTGTGCGTCCTGATCGGCAGCTATCACTGGGCGCTGGGGCTGCTGGCGCTGGCGGCTTATTTGACGGTTGGGGTCCTGATCCCGCTGGCTGCATCCAAATACAGCGGAGACGACGGCGCGAAATTCCGCTCCAAATCCGGGGAGTTAAGCTCCTTTGTGCTGGACAGTCTGCGGGGACTTTCCGAAACAATCCAGTACGGACAGGGAAAGAAACGCCTGGAAGAAATGAACGAACGGACCGACGCCCTCTCCCGGGACGAGGAACGGCTCAAACGAACTGCCGGCCTCAATGCGGCGGTTACGGGGGCCGCAGTTCTGATTTTTGACCTTCTCATGCTTCTCCTGTCCGCCCTGCTTTATCAAAACGGAACAGTCGGCTTTGACGGCGTGCTGATCCCGACCCTCGCCCTCTTTTCCTCCTTCGGACCGGCAATCGCCCTGGCCAACCTGGGCAGCACACTGCAAAACACCTTTGCGGCGGGCAACCGGGTGCTGGACATTCTGGAGGAGCAGCCGGTGACGGAAGAGATTGCCGGTCAGCCGGAAGTGGCCTTTTCGGGTGCGGCAGCCGAAAACGTCCGCTTTTCTTACGGGAAGGAGACCATTCTGGAGGATGTCTCCGTCAAAATCCCGGAACACGCCATTGTCGGCATCGTCGGGCGCAGCGGCAGCGGAAAATCCACCCTTCTCAAGCTGTTCATGCGGTTCTGGGAGGCGGACCGGGGCAGCATCACGCTGTCCGGAACGGAAGTCGGAAAGATCAACACGAATAATCTGCGAAGGATGGAGAGCTTTGTAACCCAGGAAACCCACCTTTTCCGCGGCAGCATCAAAAACAATCTGCGGATTGCCAAGCTGGATGCCGCCGATGCGGAAATTGAAGCCGCCTGCAAAAAAGCGTCCGTCCACGACTTCATTGTGACCCTTCCCCGGGGATACGACACCCCTGTGGGAGAACTGGGCGACACTCTTTCCGGCGGGGAACGGCAGCGGCTGGGGCTGGCGCGGGCCTTTCTGCATCAGGCTCCCTTCCTGCTGCTGGATGAACCCACCAGCAACTTGGACAGCTTGAACGAAGCGGTCATCCTCAAATCCCTGCATCAGGAACGGAACGGCAGGACGGTGGTCCTTGTTTCCCACCGGCAGTCCACCATGCGGATCGCGGACACCGTTTATTCGGTGGAAAACGGGAGGATGAGCTGATGAAAAAGCCCATTGAAACCAAGCGGCAGCGGGAAAAGGAAATGGTCTCCCAAATGATCGCCCTTTCCTGCAAAAAGCGGCACGGCTCCAAAAGCGGCCTCTGCCCGGAGTGTGCGGCGCTGGAGGATTACGCCAGGCAGCGGTCCGACAGATGCCCGTTTATGGAAACCAAAACCTTCTGTTCCAATTGCAGGGTGCACTGCTACAAACCGGAAATGCGGGAAAAAATCCGGGAGGTTATGCGATTTTCCGGCCCGCGGATGATTTTTCGCCGCCCCGCAGCGGCCATTCGGCACGTCATTGAAACCAACAGGGAAAAAAGACGATTGGAGGACCAGACATGAAGCTCAAACGGATTTTGTACATCATTCTCGGCTGTGCCGGCGTGGGGCTGGGCGCTGTGGGCGCAGTTCTTCCGCTGCTGCCTGCCTTTCCCTTTCTGCTGCTGGCGGCGTTCTGCTTTGCCAAAAGCTCCGAAAAACTGCACCGCTGGTTTACCGGCACCAAGCTCTACAAAAACAACCTGGAAAGCTATGTCAAGGGCCAGGGCATGACCTGGAAAACAAAAATCCGCATTATGGTGACAGTCACGGTGCTGATGACGGTTGGCTTTATCATGATGCACGCCGTGCCGGTGGGAAGGATTGTCTTAACGGGCGTATGGCTGTTCCATATCCTTTATTTTGTGTTCGGAGTAAAAACCTTCAAGCCCCCTGTCCGGCCGTCCGGGGAATAAGAGAAAAGCGGAGCTGCCAAAAGCGGCTCCGCTTCCTGTTTTCCGGAATCCGGGAAAAATAACGATATTTTTTTATACTTTGCATACAAAACTCTTGCAGAAAAGGACGCTTCCTGCTATACTGTAAATAAAATAATGCTGTAACGGCAAAGGAGGATATTATGAGCATTCCAAAACCTGAAAAACGCATTGCGGAATTTGAAAAAATGGCCTATGGCATGTTTATCCACTGGGGGCTGTATTCCCAGCTGGGCATGGGCGAATGGGTAAAAGCCATTCCCGGCATCCCCGACGAGGAGTATGACAAGCTGGTGGACACCTTCACCGGCAAGGACTTTGATGCCGACAAAATTGTGCTCCTGGCCAAGAATTCCGGCATGAAGTACATCACCCTCACCACGCGGCATCACGACGGCTTCTCCCTCTACGACACCAAGGAGCTGGGGACCTACAACTCCCTCCACAGCCCCGCCAAGCGCGACTTTATCCGGGAATTTACCGACGCCTGCCATCGCCACGGCATTGTCCCCTTCCTCTACCACACCACCCTCGACTGGCACAACAAGGATTTCGACAACAATTTTGACGCCTACCTCGAGTACCTCCGCCGCAGCGTGGAAATCCTCTGCACCAACTACGGCAAAATCGGCGGCTTCTGGTTCGACGGCAACTGGAGCAAGCCGGACGCAGACTGGAAACTGGACGACCTCTACGGCACCATCCGCAAATATCAGCCGGACGCCATGATTATCAACAACACCGGCCTCTCTGCCCGGGGTGAAACCGGACATCCCGAGATTGACAGCGTCACCTTTGAGCAGGGGCTCCCCCACCCCATCGACCGGGAAGGGATGAAAAAGTACGTCTCGGGAGAGATGTGCTTCACCTTAAACGACCACTGGGCCTACGGCAAAAACGACTACAACTACAAAACGCCCGCCGAGCTTATCAAGACCCTCTGCAAATGCCGGAGAGCCGGCGCAAACCTGCTGCTGAACATCGGCCCGGACGGCGATGGGGCGGTTCCGGAGATGATGTCCGGGATTCTTTCCGTAATCGGCCGCTGGATTGAGCAGACCAAAGGCGTGATCTACGAGGGCAAACCCTGCGGCATCGCAGGCAACGGCGACGATTTTGGCCTGAAAACGGAGGACGGCAGGACTTACCTGTTCGTGTTCGATCTTCCCATTGTCGGAAACGAATCCGTTACGGTCAACAATTCCAAGGTTGGCCCGCGCGCCTTTACCGGCGTCAGCGGCAAGGTTAAGGCGGTCAAGTGGCTGGACAACGACCGGGAGCTCCCCTTTTCCCAGAATGAGGAAACCGGGCTGTTCAGCTTCCTGCCCACCGGCTACCCCTACGGCTCCAACATGGTCGTCCGGGTTGCGGAACTGCTGTTTTAAGGTTTAAAAGAAGGATGCCTGATGAAACGTCAGGCATCCTTTTTTCATGCAGGCCGGTCCCTGCGGCAGAAACGCTGCCGGTTTTGTATTTCAGGAAAGGGCGGGTTCCAGCCGGTAGGCGGCTCCCTTCTCCGTCATAAACCGGCAGCCGCCCCATTCCCCCGGATTGTGGGGGACCTCTCTCCCCTCTTCGTCCAGGATGCGCACCTTTTCCCAGGGCGGAAGGAAGGTGCACTCCCCTCCCGCCTCCGAAAAGATGCGGACCTGCTCCGTCTCCCCGCCTTTCCGGACGGCGCTGACCAAAAATGCGCCGCGCGCCCGGAAGTTCTCAAAGGACAGGTCCACTTCCGGCGGAAGCCCCGGAAAAAGCCGGATGCACCCGTCCCAGCTCTGCACAGCGCACTCCATCAGCGACCCCAGCACGCCCAGCGTCTCGGTCCAGGCGCCGATCTGCCCGTACCGTTCGACAGACATTGCCCAGCACAGCCCGTTGGGATGGCGCCAGCGCCGGATGTCTGCAAGAAATGCGGGATAGTCCAAAGCGGGGTCGAAGCATCCCATATGCAGCCGTTTGAGCTGATGCAGGGGGTAATGCCCGAAATACCACTCCGAGATATAATCCTCCGGCGCAGGCCACGGCTCTCCCTCCCGGCGGGAGCAGCGTTCCAGAAGCTCGTGGCTGCCGAATTCGGGAGGGTTCTCCTCCGCCCGCCGGCGCTCCGGGCTCCCTGCGGGATAAGCGGCGGCAGGGTCGGCGGCGTAGTTGTCCAGCAGCTCCTTCCACCTGGCGGAAAGTTCCGGGTCGCAGCCCAGCACCCCGGCGGCGGCAATGGCGCAGCGCAGGCAATAGCAAAGGTAAGCGGCCACTTCCTCCCGGTCGCAGAAATCCGCCGGGTTCCCGCTGAATGCGTCCTCCCCCTGATTGGACGGAAAGGCGTGATACTTCCCATCCTCTCCCAGCGTCAGAAAGTCGGTATAAAAGAGGGCGCAGTCGCGGATGGCGGGATAACCGGTCCTGGCAAGCCATTCCCGGTCCATGGTGAGAAGATAACGGCGCCAGTACAGCGTGCACGCCCATCCCGTCATGTAGGCCATTCTCCCCAGCGGCACCACGCCGATGGGGTCGTCCTCCGCGTCAATGGGGAAGGCGGAAAGCTGGACAAAAACACCCCGCGTTCCGTAGTATTCCCGGGCGATTTTCCGCCCAATCCGGAAGAAATACTCCATTCCGGCAAAATAGGCATCCAGTCCCTCCGGGTGGTTTGCCTCACAAATGCCCCAGAAAGGCTGCTGGAAATTGTAATTGCTGTGGTAATCGCCGTGCCAGTGGGCGTAATCCTTCACGGTGCTGGGAAAGAAGAGCCCGGGCGGGGTTGTTCCCCCGCGATAGATGCAGCGGAAGGCGTAAATGGTTTCATACCAGAGGTTTTCCAGCAGCTTTTCCCCGCACCGGAAGGAAGAACGGCTCCAAAAGCGCTCCATTTCCCGGTGCAGCCGCTCGCGGCTTTCCCGGAAGAAGCCATCGCTCCGGACGATATCCCGCAGCCGCCGCAAACCCGGCAGGCCGCTGTGCGCATCGCCGGTGGCCGTTACGCCCACCGCAACCGCGCCATCCCCCTTTTCCGGCAGAATGTGCAGCGCGGCGGTATCGGGGCGGGGCCAGCGCGGCAGCTCCGCCTTCCCCCCGCACAAGGGGGCAATCAGGCAGCAGGACCCTTCCGGGAAGGTTTTTTCCGGATAAAAATCCTGGCGGATGTGGGGCAGGTCCCCCTCTCCTTCCGCCACGGGCGGCGGAAGCGGGGTTGCTTTGGAAGGGTCGTTCGCTCCGGTCACCAGGCTGGTCCGGAAGGCGGCGAACTGGCCGGCCGCAAACGCCTCCACGCGGGGGTCCGCCCAGCGGTACAGCGAAAACCATACCGGCGCCGTGCCGGGTTCCGCGTCTGTGCGCCACTCCACGCAGAGAATGTTTTCCCTGCTGTCCACCCAGCACGAAACCGACGCTAGGAACCGCTCCTCCTGCCGGCAGGTGATTTCCGCCACCCCGTCCTCAATCCAGAGGGTCTGCTCCACTTCCAGCTCCGTCAGGTCGGGCGGCAGATGCATGGAAAGCTCTCCCACCGGCTTGGGGCAGGGGTAAGGGCGGGTTTCGTAGCTCTTGGGGCTGCCCTGGCAGATCTCCCGCATGCGCTTTTCGTCCCGCGTCCCGCGCAGGGCTGTCAGTCCTTCGCCGATGGTTCCGACCTTCCAGCCCTCCTCCAGAATCCCCCGGCGCACTTCCTCAATGCGGGCGGGAGGCGGGTCGTCCCGCAGGTCCAGCCTGCGGTCCCAGACATTGCCTTTGCCGAACCGCCAGATAATCTCGCTTTCGGTCTGATACACGCTGACGGACAGGTCGCCGTTCCCCAGGAGGAACCCGTTTTCCGCCGACAGAATGCGGCGGCGGTGTGTGATAGAATGCATGGTCCCGCCTCCTCACAGCAGCTGATAATCGGCAAAAATCTGGTCCGCGTTCTGATAAACGGCGTCCAGGCAGATAAAGTCGAACGTCCCTTCCATCCTGCCCGGCAGACCGGCAAAATCGCTTTCGCTCAGCGGCAGGTGGAGGTCGCAGAACTGGCCGAACGCATCCCGCTGCGGCGCAGCCAGCAGAAGGGCGGCGGGGCGCATCTCCCGCACGGTTTTTTGGATGTCCTCCTGCGCCCCGGAATCCGCCCGATGTACGACCGAGCCCAGGGTGGTCTGCCCTTGATTCTCCTTTGCGCCGAGTCCGTGGGCCGTGCTGTAGGCGAAGCGGATTTCCTCGTTTAAGAACTCCGCCGCATCCTCCGCCGGCGCGAAAACGCTGCGCGTTTTGAGGGAACGCCCGTTCTGAAGGTAGAGCACAACGCCCAATTCCCGGGCAATCCCGGCAATTTCCGCCAGAGATTTTTTCATATTGCAGACGGCGTCCTCCAGAGAAAGCGCGTTTTCCGCATTCCGGTGGAGGCTGAGAATCGCCTTGCTGCAGCCGTAAAATTTCCCCTTTTCCAGCACAGCCCGGATGCGGGCAATGCTCTCCTCGGTGCGCCCGGGGATGTTGCGGATCAGGGAAAGATCCGGGTAGTGGTTCAGCATGGGGGTAAAGTCCAGAATGACGCCGCAGCCGCGCCGCCGGAGATACGCCCCCTCCCGCTCCAGGAAAGCGGGGTCGTGCTGCTCCAGATACCGGGCATCCAGCTTGATGCCGGCAAAGTAGTTTTCAAACCAGGGAATGTCCAAATAAGCGTCCTGAATGGTGGGCGCCGGGGACAGGGAGACATAAACCGGCGGCAGTTTCTTTTTCGCAAAAACGATCTCCGGCTTTTCCTCCACGGCGGGACGCTCGGTCTTTACCTCAAATATCCGCATCCCCATGGGCGGGACGGTATAGTCCCCCTCCGTGCGGCAGGGCTGCTCCGCGGTCAGGGAATCTTTCGGCGGATAGTAGCCGGGGGTGTCCCGGGGCAGGTCCGGAATCTCCCACTCTTGGACGGATTTTACCGCAGAAGCCGCCGCGCTGCCGGTAATCGAGAAGGCTTCCTCGCTGAAGCGGGGATTATAGACCGCCAGCAGGAACCGGTCCGGCGCAAGCTCGTTGACAGCGTAGCCCAATGCGGGATTGTCCGGCCCGATAATCCGGTATTCATCCAGCAGCCCGGCCAAAAACGCTTCCGCCTCGCGGGTAAAACGGTACGGCTGGACAATCCGGCGGTTTTCCTCGTTGCCGGGAAGGTAATCGGCCGGGTCAGCGCTCTGCTCCAGCCCGTCGTCCAGCATGTTGAGGATGCGGCCGCGGCCCGCCGGTTTTTCCCGGACCAGCGGCGTCCCGTCTCCGCGCAGGGCGGCCGCAGCGTCGCCCTCCCCGCAGAGCAGCTCCGGACGCAGGCCGTCCAGCTTGTTGCCGAAGAGGAGGACGGTCCCCCCGTTTTCGGCGAAGCGCAGGAGCTTCAGCTGGCTTTCCGCGTCCAGACGCCCCTCGCCGCAGGCAATGACCAGTTCATACTGGTCCAGCACGCCCGCCTCGGTGTCGGAGAAAATCACGTCGGCAATATCCCCGTGCGGGGTGGCGGTCATGAAACCCTTTTCATTGCGGAAAAAGCCGGAATCCTCGTAGCCGGGGCAGAGAAGGCTGAACATGGCGTGCAGCTGATAATCCCCCCGCTCATAGGGATGGTTCCCCCAGACCCGGTAAATTTCCTTTGTATAAAGATGGCGGGGAGGCGCAAAACCGTTGTAGAAATCCAGGTACAGGCAGACCGGCGTATAAAGGGCGCCCCGCTCCGGGTGTTCGCCGATGAAGCGGCGCAGGTCCTCCTGAATCATGCCGACGGGGGAAAGCTGATGCTTCGGCCCCTGGCGGTAGAACCCGGCCGGCAGGAGATGGCCGGGCTCCAGGAACCAGCCGGACTCGAAGCCCAGGATGTCGCTGCCGTACAGATATTCGAGGTAAAGCAGCCGCCGCAGAAGGCTCAGCGAAGTCCCGCACTCCGGCCCGCACTCCTCGTAGGGGTTGGAGCGGTCCTCCCGGTCATAGCATTTCCAGCCCCAGCGGTTCCAGATGGAGGCGTTTCCGAACCAGAGCAGGCCGTACTGCTTCCCTGCGCCCCGGATATAGGAGAACCAGAAGTTCACGTTGGGCAGAGCCTGGGCCGTTTCCGCCCCCAGGATGGAGGTGTTCCCCTCTTTGGCGAAGGAGTGGAGGAAATTGAGGGAGGCGAGCAGCGCAATATTGTTGCGCATATGCCCCTCCAGCTTTTCAAAATGCGCCTGGAAATTCTGGTAAAGACGGCGGCGGCTATCCGAAGCGGGACACATCATCGGCGCGTAGGAGCCGATATAGCGTCCGTCCTGCTCCCCGTTGTCAAAGCCGATGAAGTATTTCCCCATGTTTTCCAGCAGCCGGTAGGCTTCCTCCGGCGGCGTATATTCCCCCCAGATATTGTTTCCGTCCTCCGGCGGGACATATTTCCCCCCGTCCATATTCCAGTCCGGGTTGGAGCCGGGCACATATCCCCAGAAATCGAACATATAAAGCCCGCGCTTCTCCGCCTCCGCGGTCAGTTCCGCAAAATTGGGGGCAAACAGGGTAGGATAAACCGGCCAGATGATGTCGCACAGCGGAAATTCCCGGGTGTAGGCGTCCAGGGTCTCGGAGATGTTGACAAGGTTGCCCGCCGCGTCCGTATCAAAGCCGCGCAGCGCGACAAAGCGGATCTGATCCCCCAGCTGTTCCCGGGTCACCGCCCTGGTATGGCGGCGGGAATAAAGCGGGTAGGCTTCGGGGCGGACAGGGTGAAAGTATCCTTTCTGCATAAAAATGCCTCCTTATTTCGCTGCGGCTGCGCAGCGTTTTTTCAGTTCAGCTTGCGGTATTGGTCCGGAGTCGTCCCGGTATGGTTTTTAAACTGGCGGATAAAGGTGGAAATGCTGGGAATGCCCACCTCCTGGGCAATATCCTGAACCTTGGCGCTGCGCTTTTCCAGCAGCAGGCGCTTGGCCTGCTCCATCCGGACGTTGGTGATGTGCGCGGAAAGGTTGATCCCCACGTTCTTTTTAAACCATGCGGAGAGGTACACCGGCGTAATGCCGAATTCTGCGGCAATGGATTCCAGGTCCAGCGGTTCCCGGTAGTGCTGCTGGATATACTCGATAATCTGGTATTTGGGAATCCTGGTCCCGGCAGAGCAATTCTGGTTGATTTTGATGAAATCGTCCAGAATGATTCGGAACATAAAATAGGGGTTGTAGGCCGCCGCGGCCTGCACGGATTTCAGGGAGGCGCAGACATCCTCGCTGACGTTCAGGCTGGACAGGATCACATGCAGCAGGGAGGAAAGGGTCTGGTAAATCGAAAGATAACCGGACAGCGCCGCCGTCTGCTGCCTGCTGAAGAATACGCGGGTGAGAATTGCCTCCAGGTCCTTGGGCGTCCCGGTGCGGATGCACTCCAGAAGCGTGTTCTGGATTTCCAGAGGGACCATCCGGCTGTCCGGGGCCGGGCTGTCCTCCGTACACACCGAAACTGCCTTTTCCGGGGAAAGGACGGCGGCCATCATCCGCTGCCTGGCCTGCGCAAACATCCGGTGCAGCTCCAGAACATCGCCGCTGACGTCGCTGATTCCCACAAAAACCGCGTCCTCCTGCCGGTTATCGCGGAAAAAGCGCTCGAAATTGCCTTTTATATACTCCTGGGGAGGGGGGGGTTCCTGCCCGATTGAGATGACATATGCGTGAACAAAGGCGTCAATATGAACCGGGTGGCCATCCAGCGTGTCGGCAAAATAGCTGTCCCCGTTGGAGGAGGAGAGCAGGCTGCGGCCGTCCGCCCCCTGCGCCGCTACAACGACAACCTGGTAGGAATCGAACTGGTTCCGCAGGAGCGTTGCCAGCTGGGCGGGCGGGTCTTCCGCCAGATGCGCGGCATAGTTCAGCGCCATCTCCAGCTGAATGTCGTTTTGGGAGTTGATGAGTTCGTTCATCTGGGTGTTTTCCGTCATCAGCTCCTCCAGCCGGTGATTGATGACGTCGATTTCATACCGGCGGCCGGCGTTCCCGATTTTGCGCACAACCTGCTGAAGGGGCGTATAAATTCTCGCGTTGAGCAGGATGACAAAGAAGCAGATCACCACAATGGTGGCTGCCGCCAGAATGGTAATCAGGTTGAGGCGGAGCTGCTGGTTCTGGATGGAGCTGTTTTGCCCCAGAATGACATAGCGGTAATCGCTGCTCCCGATCTGCTGCTGCGTAATCTGGTATTTCCCCTCCGACCAGGACTGCTGCGCCCGGGTAAAGGATTCGTCAAGCGCCAGGTCTTCAAAAATCCGCTTGGCATCGGAACCGGTGGAGGCAAATACCTGTTGGCCGTTGAGAATGAGGATGTCAAAATTGGGAAGCAGGCCGTGGATTTCGTCCAGGTTGAACATCTTGCTGGCGTTCAGCTGGATAATGATGGACCCGCGGGAAAAGATATTGCAGACGAAAAGGGTGAATTTCTCGTAGGTGTAAAAGCCGTCCCGGAGCGAATCCAGCTGCGGAAGCTCCTCTCCCGAGGAGAGCAGCGAGTCAAAATCGTCCAGATACCACGCCTTTTCGTAAATGGCCCCGCTTTGGGTGATTACTTTTTCCGTATTTCGGATGTACAGAACGGCGCTGTCCGCATAAGGAAGGGAGTAGCAGAGCAGCCGGAGCTTTTCGCCGATTTCCGAAGCGCTGTCCGCAAGGCGGACCTCACCCAGCTGATTGGCGGTGTTGAGAATCATGGCCGTATCGGAACGGCAAACCTCCGACAGGTTGGCCAGCCGGATTTTTTCCAGCTCAAAATTCCGGCTGATGGTGTTCAGAATCTGCTGATTATGGGCGTGGGTCTCCTCCTGAACTTTCCCGTTCAGGTAAAAGAGCACCGCCGCCAGGATGCAGAGCAGGACGCTGGTCAGCGTTACATTGATGATGATAACCTGCCTGCCGATGGTCGGCCGTCTTTTCTTCCAAATCAAACCGATTCCTCCCCTGCTTCTCCCGGACAAAATGATTTTCAAACAGCCCAAGAAGTGGCAGGCTGCCTGCCACTTCTTTTTCAGGATGCCGCTATTCTTATTTTACCCCACAACGTTGGAGTTGTAAAGATCCATCGCGGCCTGGATGTCGCCCATGGCGTTGAGTTCTTCCAGATACTGATCCCACTCGTCGAAGGAGCGTTCGCCCTTGATGAATTTTACCTTCTGCTCTTTGGCGAAGGTTTCCACCGGCGTCATGATGTTGGCGTACTCCTCGTTCTGAGAGCTGCTCAGAGGCTTGGTGACGATGAGGCTGGTGGGTTCGCACATGGATTCGTCAAAGTTTTCAATCACGAAATCGTTGGTCGTGATATCGGTATCCAGCTCGCCGTTGTAGTAAATGGGGCCGGTCAGCGCGCCGTCGTTATTGGCGACCGCACTCTGGGCGGTGGGGAATACGGCGGCGCGGCAGCTGCCCTGTCCGAACGCCAGAGAGGGGCCATAGTCCGGGTCCTCGCGGACAATGGAAAGGATGTGCTTTTCGCCGTTTTCATCGAGTTCATAGGTCTCGCCCTCGACGCCCCAGCAGACCAGGTCGACAACCTCATCCGAATACTGGAGGTCCATGAGCTGGAGCATTTCGTCCTTCACCTTGGAGTTCGCGCTGACAACAACGCTGTAGGAGTTGCCCACGTTCCACTCGGAGGGGTTGCTGGCGTAGAAGGCCCAGGGTTCGCCGTATTTCTCGTTTTTCACGGCGGGAACCAGCACCCATTCCTGGTCAGGATACTCGGTCACCCAGTTGGTCGGATAGCCGAACCAGACGCTGGGGATGATGTAGGCTTCGCCGGAAGCCACCGCGGCGGTGCCGTTTTCCGAGGTGTGGGTGAAGTAGTCGGGAGAAATCAGGCCGTTGGTGTACCAGCGGTTGACCTCCATCAGCGCCTCTTTATAGGCGTCCTCGGTGGGGCCGTAGACATACTCGGTGCCGTTGTAGTACCGGTCGTCCTTGGTGTGGTTGGCGCAGTAAACCAGAGAATCGGGCATCTGCCATTCCTCGTGGAGAATCATGGGGTAGGTGTCCGGATAGGCTTCCTTGATCGCCATGGCGCAGTTGAAAAGGTCGTCCAGGGTTTCCGGAATTTCCAGGCCCAGTTCGTCCAGAACATCCTTGCGGATTGCCATGTTGCCGCCGCTGTAGGTATTGCTGCCGTCTGGCTGGTAGGTCGCGCCGTAGAAAGCGTACAGCTCGCCGTTATCGGTGTACAGGTTGTACTGGGCGCGTTCGTCCGCCTCCAGGACCGCCTTATAATTGGGGAGGGAATCCATATGCTGGGTCAGTTCTTCAAAAAGCCCGTCCTCGCCGTAGGTAATCAGGTTGGACTGAGTATCCCAGCCGTAGGAGAGCAGGTCCGGAATGTCGCCGCCGGCGCAGATGATGTTCAGCTTTTCCTTATAGTCCACCATGTTGATGAACTCATATTCAGGCTGGAGCTCCCTGCCCATTTTTTCGCTGCAGAGCTTCAGCCATTCTTCCTGAATGAGCTTGCCTTCCGGGCTGTCGCCGAAGCCGACGGTGGTGACCTTAAAGCTCAGCGGTTCCGAGGAGGTTGTGGTTCCGCCGTCAGAATTGCCGCTTCCGGAATCGGTGCTGCCGCCGCTGCAGGATGCGAGGGCTGTAACGGAGAGCATAGCCGCCAGCAGCATTGCTAATGTTTTCTTGCCTGTTTTCATGTTGATAAGCCTCCTATAATTATGATAACCCAAACCGGGATAGGAAACGGGTGCAATCAGCCTTTAATGGTGCCGACAAAGACGCCCTTGACGAAATATTTCTGAATGAAGGGATAAACGCAGAGAATGGGGAGGGTTGTGATGATAATCGCCGCCATTTTGACGTTCTGCGCGGTCACTTCGTTGCCCGAGAACATCTGACGGGTAACGGGGTCCAGGTTTTTCATGGCCTGGTCGGTGTTGAAAAGGATTTTCCGCAGAATCATCTGGAGGGGGTACATGGTTTCGCGGTTGAGGTAAATCAGCGCGCTGAACCAGTCGTTCCACTTGGCCACCAGGGTAAACAGGCCGATGGTGGCGAAAATCGCCTTGGACAGCGGGAAGATAATGCGGAACAGCACCGTGACTTCGCTGGCGCCGTCAATAATCGCCGCTTCCCGGAGCGCCGCCGGGATTCCCGTAAAGAAGGTGCGGAACAGGATGACATTGTACGCGCCGACGCAGAACGGGAGCATCATGACCCAGACGCTGTTGATGAGTCCCATGTTGCGCATGAGCATATAGGTGGGGATTGTGCCGCCGCTGATAAACATGGTGATGGTTAAGAACACAGTCACCGGGATTTTCAGCCGGAAGCCGGGGATGGACAGCGGATAGGCGGTCAAGGCTGTAAAGAACAGGGTCAGGACCGTGTTTCCGATGACGTAAAGGATGGTATTGCCGTAAGAGCGGATCAGAAGGGGGTCCTTAAAAACGGTTTCGTAGCCCTTCAGGTTGAAGCCGTGGGGGTAGAAGAAGAACCCGCCTTTGATGGATTCGGACCCCTCGCTGAGGGAGACCGACAGGACATGGAGCATCGGGAGTATCATGACGGCGGCGACAATCGCCATCAGGATGACGTTAAAGACGTCGAAAACCTGCTCCCCCTTGGTTTTTTTAATTTTCATGGAACTTCACCTCACCACAGACTGTTTTCGCTGAGCGTGCGGCTGATCTGGTTGGCGATTACCAGCAGCACGCAGGATACAAGGTTCATCATCAGGCCGATGGCGGTCGTGTATTCATAGCGCCCGCCCTCGATGCCTTCGCGGTAGACGTAGGTGCCGATGATGTCCGCCGTTTCGTAGGTTGCTTCGCTGTACATCAGCAGGACTTTCTGATAATCAGAACCCAAAATGCCGCTGACGGCAAAGATCAGCATAATCGACGTGGTGGGGACGATGGTGGGCCAGGTGATGTAGCGGACCCGCTGGAACCGGCTGGCACCGTCAATCGTGGCCGCTTCGTGCAGCTGCGGGTCTACATTGGAAAGAGCCGCCAGGTAAATAATGGTGCCCCAGCCGATGCCCTGCCAGATGCCGCTGGCGATAAAGATGGTGCGGAAATACTGCGGGCCGGTCATGAAGGAAACGGCCTCGCCGCCCAGCATGACCCGGATGGCGTTGAACACGCCGTCGATGGCGCAGAATTCCTTCACCATGCCGACAATAACGACGGCCGAAATAAAGTGCGGGAAATAGGAAACCGTCTGGACAAACTTCTTATAGCGCATAAAGGGCAGCTGGTCCAAAAACAGCGCCAGAATGATGGGCGCGGGGAAGCTCCACAGGAGATTGTAGATGCCCAGCAGGAGGGTGTTTTTAATGAGACGTCCGCTGTAGGGGCTTTGGAAGAACATGGCGAAGTATTTGAGCCCCACCCATTCGCTGCCCCAAATGCCCTTGGTCGGGCTGTACTCCTGGAAGGCCATCAAAGCGCCGTACATGGGTATGTAGTTGAAAATAAACACCAGAACAATTCCGGGGATTACCATCAGAATCAGCTGATGCTGGAGACGGCAGTCCTTGAAAAACTTCTGCACGCGGGTCAGTTTCTGCGCTCCCGTTGCGGAAGCGGCCGGATTTTTCACCATTTGCGTCACTTCTTTCTTTTGGTTTAGCTGTAAAACTGTCTGTCTGCTTTTTGGCTTGTTTTCTTCACATCCCACCAAATCATCTGTCCGTCTTGCTGTCTTGACGGCGTTTTGTCTTAATTTTATGGGTTTATTATAGCTTTTATTGGTTGTATCGTCAATTTCCAATTTTCAATATTTATGTTTATCACTTAATAATCTCATCAAAAGAGCGCAATTTTCTTCACAAAACTTTAAAAAACATATCGAAAATCCGCAGGTGTCCCTTTTGGCGGCGGATAGACGTTTTCTTTTATGGGCAGATTGCCCATCGCATCAGATTCCTGTTGCTCCCTCACGTTCAGAGTGGTATAATAGGTACAGACCTGCCATACGCGCCCTCCGAACTTCCCCCGGCGGATATGGCGACAGAAAAAGGGGACGTTTGAACAGGAGGCATTTTATGAAAAAAACAGAGAGAAAAAATCGGGTTTCCTATTTCTGGTGCCATGCAGGCGCGCTGCTTTTCGCATGTTTCATGGTGTTTGGGCGGTCGTTTGAAAAAACGGACAGCTGGGAGCTGGTGCTGGGAGGCACGCCGGAAATTCTCCTCTCCCTGCTGCAGGGGATTGGCTGGTATCTGGCTTTTTTGCTGGGGATTTACGGGCTGTTCCGGTGTCTGGATCACGCTTTCGTTTCAGAAAGCCGGGGCGGCGCGGCGTTTTGTCCGCCCGGATGGCTCCGGCTGCTTGCGGCGCCGTTTCGGAAATATTGGGAGATGGTACAGAACCTGCCCTTCAAAACGGTGTTCTGCACGCTGCTTCTGGTCAATCTCCCCTACATGGCCCTGTCTTATCCCGGCATTTTTATGGGAGACAGCTCCTCCCAAATTTCTCAGGGGCTGGGGGAAGCGGAACTGACCAACCATCATCCCGTGACGCACACCCTCATTTTGTCCGCTTTCCTGCATCTCGGAGAATGGATCGGAGATGATAACGCCGGCATATTCCTGTATTGCCTTGCCCAGGCCGTGCTGGTCTGCGCCGCGCTGGCTTACGCGGCGGGGGCGCTGGTGAAAATCCCGGCGGGGAAGCTCCTGGTTGCCGGCGTGCTTTTGTACGACTGCCTGCAGCCCCGGATCTCCGCTTACCTGTTTCTGGTGACGAAGGACGTCCCCTATTCCGCCTGCTTCACCCTGTTTTACGTGACGCTTATTCAGCTTTTCCGCCGCCGGCTTTCCAGGGGGGAGGCGGCGCTGCTGGGAATTTCGGCTGTCGGAATGGTTCTGCTGCGCAACGACGGCAAGTTCGTCGTCGTTTTGAGCCTGGCTGCCGCCCTGTTTTGCAGAAGATGCCGGAAAACCGCAGGAATCTGTCTGGCTGCGGCTGTCATTGCGGCGGCGGGCGTCAGCCGGATCGTTTTGCCGGCGATTGGCGCGGAGCCGGGTTCCATCCGGGAAATGCTGTCGGTCCCGTTCCAGCAGACTGCCCGCTATGTGCGGGACGCAGGCGGGGACATCACGGATGAGGAAGCCGAGGTCATCGGCCGGGTGCTGGACTTCGGCTCCCTGGCGGAGATTTACGACCCGGACAT
This sequence comes from Candidatus Merdivicinus intestinavium, assembly GCA_018713245.1. Taxonomy (GTDB): domain Bacteria; phylum Bacillota; class Clostridia; order Oscillospirales; family Ruminococcaceae; genus Merdivicinus; species Merdivicinus intestinavium. Next base: position 3,781 of record DVFM01000033.1, on the reverse strand, counting down.
CTCCGACAACGTCAAGGCCACCTATCACGGTTCCGCAGAGGACCTGAAGGATTATTTCGGCGTGTGGTTCCGGATGCTGCTGCGCCATCCGGGAATTTATATCCAGGCCACCATGAACAATTATTATCAGTACTTTTACCCGGGAGAGGTTCTTTTCAACAATTACAGCTACAGCTGGAGCGAATCCATCATGGAGACCATCAATGAACGGCTGGACACGGATTTCCATTATCCGGAGGCGCTGCGCGGGCTGCGGGACGGCTATGAATCGCTCCGGGAAGATCTTTTCAGCCTTCCGCTGCTTTCGCTGTTCAACACCCCGGCGCTGTACACCTGGGCGGCGATTCTGTACCTCTGCTACTGCCTTTACCGGCGGAGTTTGATCGGTTTTCTGGCCGGCGTTCCCATGATCGTCCAGATGCTGATATTCATCACCGGCCCGACCAACGGTTTTTACTGCCGGTATGAATACGCCATGCTGCTTTACCTGCCTGCGGTGCTTCCGCTGGGGCTGAAGCTGATGAAAACGGCGGAGGAAGAGCCTGCCCTTCTTTCGCGCCGGCGCTGAAGATGCGCAAAAAATGCCCGACGCCCGGGATCGGAACCGGACGCCGGGCATTTTGCCCTTTCGGCGGATTACGGGAAGCGCAAAATTTTTCGCCGCAGGAATAGTTTCCGCCTTTTGCAAAACAATACTCATAAAAATGCATTGGGGAGGAAGAACCATGGAGTCCTTATGGGAGCGCACAGCCCCGCGCGCCGGTTTTGCACCGCTGCGGCAGGACGCCAAAACCGACGTGCTGATTATCGGCGGCGGAATGGCGGGCGTTTTGTGCGCATACATGCTGCATCAGCACGGCGTCCCCTACCTTCTTGCGGAAGCGGAAACGGTGGGCGGCGGAATCACCAAAAACACCACCGCCAAAATCACCTCCCAGCACGGGCTGCTCTACGACAAGCTGGTCCGGGAATTCGGCGCCGAAAAGGCGTGGCTGTACCGGGAGGCCAACGAAGCGGCGCTGGGCCGGTACCGGGAACTCTGCCGGAATATTGAATGCGGCTTTGAAGAAAAGGACGCTTACGTCTATTCGCGGAACGACCGCCGCAAAATCGAGCGGGAAGCCGCGGCGCTGGAAAAGCTGGGGGCCCCTGCGGAGTTTGCCGAAAACCTGCCGCTCCCCTTCTCCACGGCCGGCGCGGTGCGGTACCCAAAACAGGCGCAGTTTCATCCGCTGAAATTCATCGCCGCCGTTTCCGAGGGCCTGCATATTCATGAGCACACCGCGGTGCGGGAGCTTGCGGGCAGGACGGCCATTACCGATTCCGGCAAAATCATTGTGGCGACCCACTTCCCCTTCCTGAACAAACACGGGAGCTATTTTCTCAAACTGTATCAGCACCGCTCCTATGTCATTGCCCTGGAAAACGCCGCGGATACAGCGGGAATGTACGTCGACGAATCGCCGGCGGGGATGTCTTTCCGAAACTGCGGAAATCTGCTGCTCCTCGGCGGCGGCGGGCACCGCACCGGGAAAAAGGGCGGAAGCTGGCAGGAGCTGCGGGATTTTGCCGGCCGGCATTACCCGCGCGCGGCGGAAAAATTCTGCTGGGCGGCGCAGGACTGCATGACGCTGGACGGCGTCCCCTATATCGGCCCTTACTCATCGAGTACGGAGAATCTCTATGCCGCTGCCGGTTTCAACAAATGGGGCATGACCTCCTCCATGGTTTCGGCAATGATCCTGTGCGATCTCGTTCTGGGGAAGCGCAGCCCCTACGCCGGCGTGTTCTCCCCGTCCAGAACGATGCTCCGCCCGCAGCTGGCCATCAACGCTCTGGAAGCCGCCGCAGGCCTGCTGACCCCTTCCGCCAAACGCTGCCCGCACATGGGCTGCGCACTGAAATGGAACCCCCGGGAGCACACGTGGGACTGCCCCTGCCACGGTTCCCGCTTTACAGAGGACGGCAAACTGATTGACAATCCGGCTTCGGGAGATTTGAAAAGATGAGGCGGTATTTTGCGCGGCTGTTTCATCCGTGAAACAGGCCTGCTTTCCTGTGCATCAGCCGAATCGCCTGTTCTGCGCCGGCAAATCCGCCCTAGACTTTTCCGTCCAGCTCGCTGCGAAGGGACTCCAGCGCTTTTTTCTCAATCCGGGATACATCGCGCCGGGCTTAATGCAAGCGGTCCTGCCTCAAAAAAACAGCGCCGCACGGGACGGCGCTGTTTTTTACTGCGGCGTTTTTTCCGCCTTGCCAATCTCCCCAAAGCGAAAGCGAATGAGGACTTCCCTGTCCTCCGTCAGCTCCACCCGCTCAATGAGGCTCACCAAAAGCTCCCGGTTCTCCCCCGCCGTTTCCGCGAACTGACGGACCAGCTCCTCCGCCCTGCCCTCCCTGCCGGGAGAACGATCCCGGCGGGAGAGCAATTCCCGGCGTTTTTCCTCCAGCAGCGCGCGGTCCTGCCCGGCTTTGCCGAACAGGCGCTGAAAATCCTCTTCCGGCAGCAATCCGCTGAGCCGGTCGGCATACATCCGGTCCATGCCGGCCGTCAGGGCGGCAATCCTGTTTTGAACCTCTGCCATTTCCTCCTCCGGCGTGCCTTTCTGCTCCTCTTTCAGCGCTTCTTGCGCAATCCGGAGCAGCTCCGACGGGCGGAGGGCCTGCGCGCAGACCTCGCGCACCTTTGCCGTTACCGCATCGGCGACGGTTTTTTCCTTGATGGAATGGCAGGTGCAGGCGCCCTCTTTCGGAAATCTCTGATAGGTGCGGCAGATGAAATACAACACGTCCTCCCCGGCGGCATTTCTGCGGTTGACCGCCGCCAGCGGATGGCCGCATTCATGGCAGAAGATCAGCCCTTTCAGCGGGAAATCATAGGTCCGGCTGCGGGTTCTCCTGCGGCTGGCGAGCAGCATTCCCACCTTCCGGAAGGTTTCCGCATCCACCAGCGGCTCATGGGTGCCTTCCACAACCACCCAGTCGGAACGATCCTGCTTCCGGCATTTTTTGGACTTGTAGCTGATTTTGACGCTGCGGCCCTGAACCATGCTGCCGATGTAAGTTTCGTTCTGCAGCATCTCGGAGATGCGCTCGCCGCTCCATTTCCCGGAATAAGAGCTTTGCTCTGCGACGGGGAGATGCGCATATGCGGCCGGCGCAGGGACTCCCTCCCGGTTGAGCACAGCCGCAATCCGGCGGCAGCTCATGCCGGAAAGCGCCAGCGCAAAGATGCGCCGCACGGTGGGAGCGGCTCCCCCGTCGACGGCAATCTGATTTTTTTCCGTGGGATGCATCTTGTAGCCGTACACCGGCTTTCCGCCGATAAACAGGCCCTTTCGCTGTTTGTCCCGCTTGACGCTTTTGATCTTTTTGGAGATATCCTTGGCGTACATGTCGTTCATGATGGCGCGGAACGGGGTGATGTCGTTGGCGGTGGAGTCCACGCCGGTATCAATCCCATCCAGCAGGGAGATATAGCGCACCCGCTTTTCCGGAAAGTACCGTTCCATATAATGCCCTGTCATGATGTAATCCCGCCCCAGCCGGGAAAGATCCTTGGTAATGACCATGTTCACCTTTTTGGCCTCAATATCCGCGAGCATCCTTTGAAAACCGGGGCGCTCGAAATTGGTCCCGCTGCAGCCGTCGTCTCCTAATGTCAAGATGAAACTAAAAAAATTAAGGGATTATTTACACTTTTCGCTACCTTTCACCCTTAAAGCCCGCTTGTAATCAGCGTTGCGGTTTCAAACACTCCTATATCTGAACGGTTCAGGTC
>DVFM01000032.1 GCA_018713245.1 Candidatus Merdivicinus intestinavium | reverse complement strand
TGGACGGCAAGGACATCCGCCATGTGACCCGCAAGAGCCTGCGGCTTTCCTACGCCATGGTTTTGCAGGACACCTGGCTCTTTAACGGCACCATTTTCGACAACATCGCCTACGGCAAGCCGGGGGCGACCATGGAGGAGGTTTCCGCCGCCGCCAAAGCCGCCCGCATCGACAGCTATATCCGCCGGCTGCCCGACGGCTATCAGACCTACCTGAACGAGGACGGCGTCAACATCTCCCAGGGACAGAAACAGCTTCTGACCATTGCCCGGGCCATGCTGCTGGACGCCAAGATGCTGATTCTGGACGAGGCCACCTCCAACGTGGACACCCGGACGGAAATCCAGATCCAGGCGGCCATGCAGGAGCTGATGAAGGGCAAAACCTGCTTCATCATCGCCCACCGCCTTTCCACCATCCAGCACGCGGACAACATTCTGGTGGTGGACGAGGGCAATATTGTGGAGCAGGGCACCCACGACCAGCTGATGGCCAAAGGCGGCTATTACGCCGCCCTCTACCGCTCCCAGTTCCAGTAAGCCCCGGGCTACGATTTGTCCTTGGGCTTGAAAATCAGGGCGATGACAAGGCCGAACACAATGGCGGCCGTAATCCCCGGGGCCGCCGCGGTCAGCCCGCCGCTCAATATCCCCAGCGCGCCGTCCCGGGCCACCGCCTCCCGGACGCCTTTGGCCAGCAGATTGCCGAAGCCGGTCAGCGGGACGCTGGCCCCGGCCCCTGCAAAATCCACCAGAGGCTGGTAAATCCCCAGCGCGCCCAGAATGACGCCGGCGACCACATAGGAAACCAGTATCCGCGCCGGCGTGAGCCTAGTATAGTCAATCAGGACCTGTCCCACGGCGCAGAGTGCGCCGCCCACCAGGAAGGCCTTTGCGTATTCCCAGAAAACCTCCATGCTACCTCTCCTCCCCGCTGCTGATGTGGATCAGATGGGCGATACCGGGGATGCTTTCCCCCTGCTGGACCAGCGTGGGGGACATGAGCGCCCCGGTCGCCGCGAACAGCACGTTTTTCCACTCCCCCGAAACAAGCCGCGGCAGGATGTGGGCGCAGAGCACCGACGCCGAACAGCCGCAGCCTGACGCCCCGGCGTGGACGTCCTGTTTTTCCCGGTCGTAGAGCAGCAGCCCGCAGTCCTCATGCCGGGCGGAAATGGAGATGTTCTCCCGCTCCAGCAATTCCAGCAGCAGGTCCCGCCCAACGGCCCCCAGGTCGCCGGTAAAGATGCGGTCGTAGCTGTCGGGAGCGGTGCGGCTCTCCCGCAGGAAGGTCCCGATGGTGGCGGCCGCCGCCGGGGCCATGGCGGCCCCCATGTTGTTGGCGTCGGTGATGCCCAGGTCCACAATGGAACCCACCGTCACATGACGGATGCGGGGCCCCTTTCCGGGCTTTCCCACAATGACCGCCCCGGCCGCCGTCGCCGTCCACTGGGCGGAAGGCGGGCGCTGGCCGCCGTACTCCAGCGGGAAACGGAACTGGCGCTCCGCCGAGCAGAAATGGGAGGAGGTCACCGCCGCCGCCCGTTCGGCCAGGCCGCCCTCCAGAAACAGCGCAGCCATGGCCAGGCTCTCCGCCATGGTGGAGCAGGCGCCGTAAAGCCCCAGGAAGGGAATCCCCAGCTCCCGCAGCCCATAGGTGGAGCTGACGCACTGGTTGAGCAGGTCTCCCGCGAACACCACGTCCACATCGGCGGGACAGACCCCCGCCTTGCTGAGCGCCCGGTCCAGGGCGGTCCGCTGCATCCGGCTTTCCGCTTTCTCCCAGGTGCTTTCTCCGAAGGAAGTATCCTCCTGGGTCAGGTCAAATTCCTCCGCCAGGGGGCCTTCCCGCTCCATCTTGCCGCCGATGGCCGCAAACCCCTCCACAGAGGGTCCGTAATCCAGCCGGAGGGTGCTCCGGCCCAGTCTTTGCGCCATAAAATCCCTCCAATGCAAAGTTCGATCCCTCTTATTCTGCCGCGCCCCGGCCGCGTTTATGTAGCAGCCGGGCAATTTTATGAAAATTTTTTCACCTCTTGACATGGAGTCCGCTCCATGTGCTATGATAGAGGAAACAGAAAAATTCAAACCGGATTGTCAGAGGAAAGGAAGCGGTCTTATGATGAAAATGACGCTCGGAAGAACCGGACTCACCGTCAACCGGAACGGGTTCGGCGCGCTGCCGGTTCAGCGCGTGACAAAAGAGGAAGGGGCGCGGCTCCTGCGGATGGCCTATGACGGCGGCATCGACTTTTTCGACACCGCCCGCGCCTACTCCGACAGCGAAGAAAAAATCGGCCTGGGGCTTTCCGACGTGCGGGAAAGGATCATCCTGGCCACCAAAACCGGCCAGACTACCGCGGAGGGCTTCTGGAAGGACCTGGAAACCAGCCTTTCGCTCCTGAAAACCGACCATGTGGACATTTACCAGTTCCACAACCCCGCTTTCTGCCCCAAACCCGGCGACGGCACCGGACTTTACGAGGCCATGCTGGAGGCCAAAAAGCAGGGGAAAATCCGCTTTATCGGCATCACCAACCACCGGCTGGCCGTGGCGCGGGAAGCAGTGGAATCCGGCCTGTACGACACCCTGCAGTTCCCCTTCAGCTATCTCGCCAGCGAAAAGGAGGAGGCCCTGGTTCGGCTCTGCGCGGAAAAGAACGTGGGCTTTATCTGCATGAAGGCTCTCTCCGGCGGGCTTATCACCCGCTCCGACGCGGCCTACGCCTACCTCGCCCAGTTCCCGAACACCCTTCCCATCTGGGGCATCCAGCGGGAAAGCGAGCTCCGGGAGTTCCTTTCCTACCAGGACAATCCCCCCGCCATGACGGAAGAACTGCGCGCCCTCATTGAAGCGGACCGGAAGGAATTGGCCGGCGACTTCTGCCGGGGCTGCGGCTATTGCATGCCCTGCCCCCAGGGCATTGAAATCAACACCTGCGCCCGGATGTCGCTGCTGCTGCGCCGCTCCCCCGCCGCCAACTGGCTGTCGGAACGGGGACAGGCCATGATGAAAAAGGTGGAGGACTGCGTCGGCTGCGGCCAGTGCAAATCCCGCTGCCCCTACAATCTGGACACCCCCGCCCTGCTCCGCCGCAATTACGAGGATTACAAAACGTTTTTGAAATAATTTCATAAAAGCTGCGCCTGCCCGCATCCAAAAGCGGACAGGCGCATTTTTTACACAGATTATGGGCGGACATGGTTTTCACAGACGGCTGTTTTTCATATAATGGAAGCAAAGACATCCCCTTTTGCCGGCATTCTGCCGATTTGCGCGATGCCGCCCGCGAAAATGCCGGCATGTCATTCTGCATGTTGGAAAGGAGCCTTTTTTATGATTCCCTGCAAAAACACCTGTCCGCATTATGCCGAGGGCTGCCACAAAGACTGCGCCGAATGGAAACAGTTTCTGGCCCGGGAACAGCAGCAGCGCCGGAAAAAGGAGGCCTACTTAAAAATGCAGAACGAGCTGAACCGGATTCTTATCCGCCAATACCGGCAGCTCACTGCCTCCCGGAGGTATTATTACTGAATTGGATGCTCCGTATATCTCAGAAAGCCCGCAGCGCCGTATGCACCAGCGCCGCGGGCTTTTTCCTGCCGGCTTTCTCAGTCGTTCAGCGCGGCGAAAGCCGCCTCTGCCGCGGATTCCGTTTCCTGCATGGCCCGGAGGGTTTCCGACAGCAGCCGGTCCAGCTCCCAGCCCAGCATCTCCGCCCCTTTGCGGATGACCTCCCGCGAGCATCCCGCCGCAAACCGCTTGTCCTTGAATTTTTTCCGGAGGCTGGAAAGCTCCATGTCCGCCGTGCTCCCCGACGGGCGCATTTTGGCGGCGGCCCAAATCAGGCCGGTCAGCTCATCGCAGGCAAACAGGAGCTTTTCCATCAGGCAGGCGGGCTCCGTCTCCGAAACCAGGCTGTAGCCGTGGCTGCACACCGCGTGGACCAGCTCCTCCGGCGCGCTGATTTCCGCCAGAAGCTCCGGCGCTTTTTTGCAGTGCTCCTCCGGATATTTTTCAAAATCCACATCGTGCAGCAGCCCGGCCAGCCCCCAGAAATCCGGGTCCTCGCCGTTCTGGACGGCGAACCAGCGCATGACCTGCTCCACCGTCGCCGCATGCCGCAGGTGGAACGGCTCCTCGTTATACTTTTTTAGCAGCTTGACCGCATCTTCCCGGTTCATCCAAACCACGCTCCTTTTGATCTTTCCTTCTATTATAGCACATCCGTTTTGTTTGGCAACACCCGGTTTCCGCCGGTGCAGGCAGAAAAATTGCAGAAAACGGCAACCTCCGCCCCGGTTTTTCGTACTGGATAGGTGAAAAGACCAATCGGAAAAGAGGGAGAACCATGAAAACGATCCGTTCTGTTTTGGCCGGCATTTTCGCTGTATTTGCCCTGGGCGCCTGCGGTGGGCCCGCCGAAACATCCGTCATAATGGAGGCCACCATTCTCCGCGCCGAAGGGGACGTCATCCTTCTGGCACCCAATGAGGAGGACGGCTCCGTCACCACCACCGCCCATGTCTGCAGCACCTCGGTGGCGGACATCCCCCTCACCGGCGAGGACGGCTCCGCCATCGCAGCGGAGGACCTGGCTCCCGGGCAGATCGTATCGCTCGAGTACGACGGCTATATCCGGGAGAGCTATCCGGGCGGCATCACCTGCTCCCGGCTGGCTGTAACCGGCCGCCAGCCGGACAGCTGGGAGAATCCCATCGATGCCGACGAATTCTTCAACCCCGCGCCGGACCCCTCCGACCCCTATGCCGGGCTGCCCACCCTGGGGATCGAAACCCGGACGGCGGAAACCGCAGGCTATACCGCCGCCTCCTACGGCTCCGCCAGCTGGTCCGAAAACGGCCGCAGCACGGTCGTGGACTCCGCCCTCCCTTCCAGCGGGGAGGCGCGGGAGCGGCTGGCGGCCGTGGAGCGGCAGGCGGGGACGGAAGCGCCCCTGCGCCTTGCTTTTTCCCGGAATCCGGCGGAATTCACGCTGGACTGCTGGGAATGGGACGCCTTTGCCGCAGAGGGGACCGAAGCTGCCCCCGCGGACTGTTCCCTGGACGGCCTGGAATTCACCTTCCCGGGCCGGGAAGGGAAATATCTCTGCCGGGTAACGGCGGGCTGGCCGGAAGGGGATGTGACCTACTTTTTTGCGCTGGACGCCTCCCCCTTCTCGCTGACGCTGGAGGAGGAAATTCCTCTGGAGGACGGGGAAGCCGGTTACACCCTCTTCAACCGCACCGGCGAGGAAGTTTCCGCCCTTTTCATCCCCACGCTGGAAAAGCAGACCGGGGACGGGTGGGAAATCCTGCCCCTGAAGGCCGGATTCTGCGGGGTCCGGGACCCTTTTCCGGCTGTGCACCGGGGGACCGTTTCCCTGGACTGGTGGGAGAACCTGGAACCGGGGCGCTACCGGCTCTCCTTTTCCGTGCAGTGGGAGGGAGAGGATTACCGCCCCTCCTGTACCTTCTCGCTGACCTGAATCTGGCCTTTTGAGCATGAAAATGCCGCCGCATGGAATCCCGTGCGGCGGCATCGGTTGTTTTTACAGGTTGGAATAGCCGTCCAGGAAAGCGTCCACCTCCTTGGCGCACTCCCGGCCCTCCAGAATGGCCCACACTACCAGGGACTGCCCCCGGTGCATATCCCCTGCCGTGAAAACGCCGGGGACGCTGGAGGCGTATTTCCCCGCCTCCGTTTTTACCGTCCGGCGGGGGGAAAGCTCCGCCCCAAAGGCGGCGGCAGTTTCCTCGTCGCAGCCTAAAAAGCCCGCGGCGATGAGCAGCAGCCCGCAGGGAAGGATCTCCTCGCTGCCCGGGACCGGCTGAGGACGGCGTTCCCCGTCCATCTCCACCCGGACGGTTTCCACCGCCGTAATCCGGCCGTCCTCGCCGGTGAGGACGCGGTTCACCGTGGTGCAGTAGCGCCGGGGGTCCTCGCCGAAGCAGGCAATTGCCTCCTCCTGGCCGTAATCCGTTTTGCAGACCCGCGGAAATTCGGGCCAGGGGTTGTCCGCGGCCCGGCTCATGGGCGGACGGGGCATCAGCTCCAGCTGGGTGACGGACCTGCATCCCTGGCGGATGGCGGTGCCGACGCAGTCGTTTCCCGTGTCGCCGCCGCCCACTACTACCACATCCAGGCCCTCGGCGCTGGCGAAATTCCCGTCCTTCAGCCCGGAATCCAGCAGGCTTTTGGTGGTCTGCCGGAGGAAATCCACGGCAAACAGGACGCCGCCCGCGCCTTCCCGGCCTTCCGCCCGGATGTCCCGGGGGTGCTCCGCCCCGCAGCAGAGGACCACGGCGTCAAACTCCCGCCGCAGCGCCTCCGGGGAGACCTCTGTCCCCACCCGGACATTGACCCGGAATTCCACGCCTTCCTCCTCCATGAGCCTAACGCGGCGCTCCACCACCCGCTTGTCCAGCTTCATGTTGGGGATGCCGTACATCAAAAGCCCGCCGGGCCGGTCGTTTTTCTCAAACACTGTCACCCGGTGCCCCCGTTTGTTGAGCATATCCGCGCAGGCCAGCCCAGAGGGGCCGGAGCCCACCACCGCCACCCGCTTTTCGGTGCGGACGGCGGGAGGATGGGGCTGCATCCAGCCGCCGGCATAGCCGCTTTCGATGATGGCAAGCTCGTTGTCCCGGATGGAAACCGGGGCGTCCCCCAACCCGCAGAGGCAGGCAGCCTCGCAGGGCGCGGGGCAGACCCGGCCGGTGAACTCCGGGAAGCTGTTGGTCTTTAAAAGGCGGGAAAGGGCGTGCCGGGCATTGCCGTGATACACCTCGTCGTTCCACTCCGGGATAAGGTTGTGCAGCGGGCAGCCGGCCGCCATCCCGTGGAGCAGCATCCCCGACTGGCAGAAGGGGACGCCGCAGTTCATGCAGCGGGCGCCCTGCCGCATCCGTTCCTCCTCCGGGAGGGGCTCGTGAAATTCGTTAAAATCCCGGACCCGTTCCAGCGGCTCCCGGGACGGCGCGGATTTTCTCTGGTATTCCAAAAAACCGGTTGGTTTTCCCATACTGTTTCTCCTATCTCTGTGTTACCTGGTAAAAGGCTTCCATTTCCGCCTCTTTGCGGCCCATGCCGCGCTTTTCCATAGCGGCGATGGCATCCAGCATTTTTTTGTAGTCCTTGGGCATGATCTTTTTGAACTGGGGGATATAGCTGCTGAAATCCGCCAGAATTTTTTCCGCCAAAGGGGACCCGGTGGCGCGGCCGTGCTCCCGGATGAGCCGTCCCAGCTGTTCGACATCGTGGGACTCGGTGAGATTTTCGATGGAAACCATGCCTTTGTTCACCTTGCGGTAAAGGTCGTGGCCGGTATCCAGCACATAGGCGACGCCGCCGCTCATGCCCGCGGCAAAATTCTTGCCCACCGGTCCCAGAACCACCACCGTGCCGCCTGTCATATACTCGCAGCCGTGGTCCCCCACGCCTTCCACAACAGCGACGGCGCCGGAATTGCGCACGCAGAACCGTTCGCCCGCGATGCCGTTGATAAAGGCCTTGCCGCCGGTGGCGCCGTAAAGGGCCACATTGCCGATGATGATGTTTTCCTCCGGACGGAAGCGGCTTTTTTCCGGCGGGGCCACCGCCAGCTTGCCGCCGGAAAGGCCCTTGCCGAAATAATCGTTGCTGTCCCCGGAAAGGATCATGGTCACGCCCTTGGGCAGGAACGCGCCGAAGGATTGGCCGCCGCCGCCCTTGCAGAGAAGGCGGAAGGTGTCCTCCCGAAGGCTGCCGCCAAACCGGCGGGTGACCTCGGACCCGAAGCGGGTCCCGGCGGCGCGGTCGGTGCTGGAAACCTCCAGCGACACTTCGCCCGGCTCGCCGGTTGTCAGGTTCCGGCGCAGGGCGGGAAGGATGACCCGCTCGTCCACCGTCTTTTCCAGCTGGAAATTGTAGGCGTCCTCCCGCCGGAAGCGGCAGGTCCCGGCGTAGGGCCGGGCCAGGATGCCGGACAAATCCACCAGCGAACCCCGGGGCGCGGCGGAATTTTTCCGCTGCCGCAGCAGATCGGTGCGGCCCACCAGCTCATCCACCGTGCGCACGCCCAGTTTTGCCATGATCCGGCGCAGTTCCTCGGCAATGAAGAG
>DVFM01000031.1 GCA_018713245.1 Candidatus Merdivicinus intestinavium | reverse complement strand
TCCACCTTGGTGAAGGAGTGGATGACCGATTCCACCTGCTTCATCATGGCGTCCTTGGTTTTTTGCAGCCCCTGCTTGATCTTATCAAAAAATCCCATGGCGATTCCTCCTTATTGCGATTGGTTTTCCAGCTCGGCCATCCGTCCGGCGATTTCGGAAACGTTCAGCTCCAGGAGTTTCGACACTCCCTGTTCCTGCATGGTGACGCCGTACAGGACGTCCGCTTCCTCCATGGAGCCCCGGCGGTGGGTGATGAGGATAAACTGGGTTTTGTCGCTCATAACCCGTAAAAAGCTGGCGTATTTGACCACGTTGACATCGTCCAGCGCCGCCTCGATCTCGTCCAGGACGCAGAAGGGCGAGGGCCGGACCTTCAAAATGGCGAAGTAAATGGCGATGGCCACAAAGGACTGCTCCCCGCCGGACAGGGCCTCCAGGTTCTTGATGATTTTCCCGGGAGGCTGGACGGAAATTTCCACGCCGGAGGAAAGCACGTCCTCCGGGTCGGTGAGGGAAAGGGAAGCCTTGCCCCCGCCGAACAGCTCGGTAAAAATCTCTCCGAAATGGCGGTTGATCCGCTGGAAGCTGTCGGTAAAAATCCGCTCCATGTCGGAGGTGAGCTGGGCAATCAAACGTTCCAGCTCCGCCTTGGAGGACGAAGCGTCTTCCACCTGCCCCTTCAGGAAGGTGTAGCGCTCCAGCACTTCCTTGTATTCCTCAATGGCCCCCAGGTTGACGCTCCCCAGGGAGCGGATGCGGTTTTTGAGGGAGAGGAGCTCCTGCTGGGCGGCGGGCCGGTCCTCGATGGGGACCGCTTCCGCCTGGGCCTCGGAACGGGTCATTTCGTACTCGTCCATGAGCCGGTGGATAACCTGGTCATAGTCTTTCTGCACAGAGCGCTTCTGCTCCTCCAGACGGGCCAGTTCCCCGGCGTTTTTCTCCTTCCTGGCGGAAATTTCCCGCTCCTCCTGACGCAGGCGGGTGGTTTCCCCCTCGATTTCCTGCCGGAGGGCGATCATCTGGCGGCCCTTTTCCTCGTATTCCTTCACCTGGGCTTCCGAGCGCTCCGCCTCCTCCCGGATGGCGCGGACGGCGTCCTCCAGCTCCCGGAATTGGGCTCTTGCCCTATCCAGCTCCCCGTTGATCCGGGCTTTCTGGTCCTCCCCGGAAAGCTGGGAAGCCTTCATTTCGTCAATGCGCCGCTGGAGGTTTTCCTGCTCCTTCTGGCCGCCGGCTTCCTCCCGGCTCAGGCCGGAAATTTCATCCAGCAGGGCGTCCCGCCGGTCGGACAGGGTGTCCCGGCTGCCCTGGAAGGAAAAAAGCTCCTCCCGCAGGCGGGCGGCCTCGGCATCCAGCCGGGCCAGTTCCTCCCGGGATTTCTCCGCCTCGCCGCGGTTTTCCGCCGCTTTGCGTGCGCTTGCGGATTGTTGTTTTTCCAGCTCGGCAATCCGGGCGGAAATCTGTTCCCGGTTCTGCCTGCCGCGGGAAAAATCCCCCTCAAACCGAATCCGGTCCTCCCGGGCGGAGGACTGCTCCGCGCGGATGCCCTCCATCTGGGCCTCCAGAGCGGCCAGCTCCCGGGAAGCGGCGTCGGTGCGCTTGTCGGCCTCCGCCTTTTGGCGGCGCAGCTCCTCGGCCTCCTGCCGGAGAGCCGCCACCTCGTTTTTGCGGCTCAGAATCCCCTGATTCCGGGCGGCGGAACCGCCGGTAAAACTGCCTCCGACGTTGACCTGCTGGCCGTCCAGCGTCACCACCCGGAATTTATAGCCGTGGCGCTTGGCGATGGCCGAAGCCGCGTCCAAATCCTCCGCCACAGCGATGCGCCCCAGCAGAAAGCGGACGATGCCGGTATAGGCGGGGTCATACTCCACCAGCTCCGACGCGGCCGCCACAAAGCCCGGCTCGGCGGAAAGGCCCGGTTCGTTCAGGACGCTCCCGCCCTTGATTTCGCTCACCGGCAGGAAGGTGGCGCGCCCCGCTTTCTGGGCGGACAGGTAGCGGATGCCGGCCTTGGCCGCCGCCGCATCCGTCACCACGATATTCTGCAGCGCGCCGCCCAGCGCCGTCTCCAGCGCCACGGAATAGGCGGGCTTTACGTTCAAAAGCTGGGCTACCGTGCCCTGCACGCCGCGGATTATACCGTTTCGGGCGGCCTTCATCACCGCCTTGACGCTGTACTGAAAGCCCTCCATGTTCTGCTCCAGGTCCTCCAGCAGCTTTGCGCGCTGGAGCTTTTCCTTGACGGCCAGGTCCAGGGCCTGCTGGTTCCGGCGGGCCTCCTCCAGCCGTTTTTTCCGGCTGTCCAGCTTCATCTGGCAGCCCTTGGCCGTGTTCTCCAGGGACTCCTGGCGGGCGGCGATTTCCCCCAGCAGCCCCTCGAGCTCCGAAAGCGTATCCTCTTCGGCGCTCAGGCGGGCCTCCAGCGTCTGCATCTCCTGGCTGAAGGCTGCGGCCCGCGCTTCCTCGTCGGCCGCAGCGTTTTCCCGGGTCAGCACCAGCATATTGCAGCGGGAAATCTCCAAAGCGGCGGCGTTGGCCTTCCGGTTCAGTTCCTCCAGACGGCCGGCGTGCTCGCTCTGCTCGGCGGAGAGCCGTTCCAGCTCGCCGCGCTTTTCCTCAATGCGGGAGCGGAGCTCCTCCCCGCGCTTCCGGGCGGCAAGGTATTCCTCCTCCAGGCGGCGCAGCTCCTCCGCGCGGCGGGATTCCCCCGCCTCCAGAGCGGAGAGTTCCTCCTCCAGGCGGCGGACCTCCCCCTCGTTGTGAACAATGTCGTTTCTGCGCACCGCCTCGTCCTGGCCGAGCTGGGCAATGCGGGCCTGGAGGTTCTGGCGCAGGGTCTGGAATTCGTCCGCCCGGGTGAGGCAGGACTGCATCCGGGCGTAAGCGTCCTGAATGCGCCCTTCGGCGGCCTCCTGCTCCCGGGAAAGGCGCTCATCCTCCCCCTTGGCCAGCAGGTACTTCTCCTGCTGGGCTTCCAGCGCCTTCCGGGATTTTTCCAGTTCCAGGAGCCACAGGGAGATTTCCAGCGTCTTTTTCCGGGCGGAAAGGGCAAGGAACTCCTTCGCTTTTTCCGACTGGACCCGCAGCGGCTCCACCCGGCCCTCCAGCTCGGAGAGGATGTCGTAAAGCCGCACCAGGTTCTCCTCGGCGGCTGCGAGCTTCCGCTCTGCCTCCGCCTTGCGGTAGCGGTATTTGGAAATCCCCGCCGCTTCCTCGAAAATTTCCCGGCGCTGGGAAGGGCGGGAGCTGATGATTTCGGCGATTTTGCCCTGGCCGATCATGGAGTAGCCGTCCCGCCCCAGGCCGGTGTCCATGAACAGCTCGTTGATATCCTTTAAGCGCACGTCGGCGCCGTTGATCTGATATTCGCTTTCCCCGGAGCGGTAATACCGCCGGGTGATGGTCACTTCGTCCGCCTCCACCGGAAGGAACCGGTCGGCGTTGTCGAAGGTGAGGGAGACGGCCGCGAATCCCTGGGCTTTGCGGGTAGAGGTCCCCAGGAAAATGACGTCCTCCATTTTTTCGCCCCGGAGCGTCTTGCTGGACTGCTCCCCCAGCACCCAGCGGATGGCGTCGCTTAAGTTGCTCTTGCCGCTGCCGTTGGGGCCCACCACGGCGGTCAGCCCCCGGTTGAAGCGCACCACCGTCTTATCCGGGAAGGACTTAAAGCCCTGCATTTCCAATGATTTTAAAAACATCCAAAAATCCTTTCCCAAAAGGGTTTTTCCGAAAAAGTTCCATCCTGCTGAAAATAAGGCGGACGAAAACTTCTAGTTTTTCTCAAAATCCAGCCGGAACTCTCCCGGCATGACGGCCTCGTCCCCGCGGATCTTTAAGGAATATCCTCGTCCTTCCGCCCAAAGGAGATTCTTCCGCTTCTGCCCGGCGGCTATGGATACAAACCGGGGATGCACGTGCAAAATCCCGCTTCCTTTAGGCTGCCCGGCCAGCGCCCTTTCCAGCTTTTTCCGGAAAAGCTCCGACTGGCAGAGCTCCCGGAAGGCCGGGTGGTAGGCTCCTCCCAGCATTTCCGCTTCCAATTCCCGGCTGGCGTGAAGCCCCGCCCGGATGATCCGGATGCCGGCCTTTTCGTACCGTTCCAGCATGGGGGCCGCGAAGGCCACGGTTTCCTCCAGGCCGGGAGGGCGGTACTCCCCCTCCTCCATCCGCCGGGCCAGCTCCGTCCCCCGGATGACCACCGTGGGGTAAAGGCGGAGGGTGTCCGGGCGGATGTCCAGCACCGCCCGCTCGGTCAGGGCGCGGCTTTCGGCGTCCTCCCCGGGCAGGCCGGTCATAATCTGCAGCCCCAGCGAGAAGGGGGCGCCGGGGTATTCCCGGATCAGGCGGGCGGCGTTCCGCACCGCTTCCGCCGTGTGGCCCCGGCCGTTTATTTGAAGCACTTTGTCGTCCAGGCTCTGGGCCCCCAGCTCGACGGCAGAAACGCCGTACCGGGCCAGGATGTCCAGAATTTCCCCGCTGATGCCGTCGGGCCGGGTGGAAATCCGCACGCCCCGGCACTTCCCCGCCCGAACATAGGGGAACGCCGCTTCCAGAAATCCTGCCATCTCCCCCCGGGGCAGACAGGTAAAGCTGCCGCCGAAAAAAGCAATCTCGGTGGCATCCGGCGGGAGGGGCCGGGAAAACGCCTCCGCCAGCTTTTCCCCCACCATCTCCGGCGTCAGGAGCTCTCCCTCCCCGGAAATGGCCCGCTGGTCGCAGAAGGAGCAGCGGTGGGGGCATCCCCGGTGGGGGATGAAGAAAGCCACGTTGGCGTGGTGCATCCTCAGTCCTCCCGGTAGTAGCCCATGAGCTTCAGCGCCTCGTGGGCGGCGTTCTGCTCCGCCTGCTTTTTGGAGCGCCCCTGTCCCTGTCCGATGACGTTGGAGTTTAAAAGCACTTCCACGGTAAACACCTTGGCGTGGTCGGGCCCCCGCTCGTCCACCAGCACATACTCGATGCGCTCTTCCTTGTTCTGCTGGACAATCTCCTGGAGGGGGGTTTTATAATCGGAGAGCTTCACCGCCTTTTTGACGTCCAGATGCTCGGGAATGAAGCCCAGGACAAATTTCTGGGCCGCCTCATAGCCGCCGTCCAGGTAAATGGCAGCCAGCAGCGCCTCGAAGGCGTCCGCTAGGATGGAGGGGCGTTCCCGCCCGCCGGTCATTTCCTCGCCCTTGCCCAAAAGGAGGTATTCCCCCAGCCCGAACTGGGCCGCAAAGCCGTCCAGCGCTTTTTCGCAGACCAGGCTGGCCCGCAGGTTGGTGAGTTCCCCTTCCGGGAGGTCCTTATAGGTCAAAAACAGGTGCCGCGCCACAATCACCGACAGCACCGAATCCCCTAGGAATTCCAGCCGCTCGTTGTTCTTGCCGTGCTTTTTCCCCTCGTTGGCGTAGGAGGAGTGGGTCAGCGCCTGAATGAGCAGGTGGTCGTTCCGGAAGGTGTAATGGATTTTCCGCTGCAATTCCGCCAGCTTTTCCGTTGAAATCATAATTCGCATCCTTTCTGCGCCGCCTCTCATGGCCCTGGAAAAGGCTTTTCCAGAAGCATCAAAGGCAGCGTCCGCATTTATCTCGCCTCTTTGACCGCCCGGAGGCTGAACGAGGAGGGGAAGCATCCCCGGTTGAAGGGAAGAACATACAGCCCGGTGTCCCCCACCGGTTCGTGGCCGCCGGGATTGTAAAAATTCTCGGGGAACTCGTGCAGGAATTCCAGCCGAATCCCCGCGCCGCCGACCGCGTTGACAATCTCCGAAAGGGGGTGCATCCAGAAATAGGAGGTTTTCCCCCGTTTGGGCGCGCTGGCGTAGCCGCCGATGACGTCGTCGGCGTCCGGCTCCTTGGAAAAGTACGGATACCGGACCTCGTATTCCCCGCGTGCCAGCTTTTCCTCATCGAGCATCAGGAAAAAGGGGTGGGAGTCGAAAAGGTACAGCTCCCCGCCCGTTTTCAGCATCCGCGCCGCCGTATCCGCCCATTTTGCAAGGTCCGGCAGCCAGCCCAGCACCCCCTCCGAGGTAAAAACAAGGTCGTACTCCTCCCGGTGGATTTCCGGAAGGGTCAGGACGTCGGACTCGAGAAAGCGGATATCCTCCCCGCATTCGGCGGCCAGCTTTCTGGCGTAGAAAATATTGTCAGGGGAAAGGTCCACCCCCGTCGCATCGGCTCCCATCCGGGAAAGGAGGATGGTGTCCGCTCCCGTGTTGCACTGGAGATGCAGCACCTTTTTCCCCGCAAGAACGGGCAGTTCCTCCAGAATGCGGGCGTTCAGCCGGTGTTCCCCCGCCGCCAGCCGGCGCCGGAAGGTTTCATAATGGTCCGCCGCCAGGGAGCTCCAGGCTTCCCGGTTGGCGTCAATCTCCTTCATCTCCGCACACCTCCTCCAGCAGCCGCCTGAGTTCGCCGGCGGCCCGCCGGTAAATCGCCGCCCGGCGGCGGGCGGAAGCGCCGTCCCTGCCGCTGCGGTTCACGTATTCCCCGGTGTCCCCCTCCAGCGAGATGCAGGAAAGGGGCTTGCCCGGCAGCGGGTCCCCGCAGGGCTCGTCCGTCAGGTAGAACTGCCACGCTTTGGGCTGCCCTGCGGCGTCGTTCCCGGAAGCGGTCCGCCCGTCCGGCAGACAGACGGCGTAGCCCGTCACCCACCGGCAGAGCACCCTTCCGCCCAGGGAGGCCGCCAGCGCGGCGTAGTGGGAAACCATCTCCCCGTCGGAAAGGCGCTTTCCCCCCACCCGCCGGACACAAAGCCCCGGCTGGCGCGGGTCATCCATGGGAAGCTCCGCCAGGTAAAGCCCCGAATCAAAGGACACCGCCGGCAGCCCGGACGCCCTGCAATAGGCCGCCGCCTTCAGCCGGGCGTTTTCCTCCGGGGAAGCGCCGGTCTCCGCCGCCTCCAGCGGGTATTCCGCGCCGGAAACGGGCTCCAGCCCGGCCTCCCGCAGACAGAGGGCCATTTCGGCAATCTTTCCCGGATTGCCGGTGCCGATCAGCACTTTCATCGGCTGTCTGCGCCCGCGTTGCTCTCCGCCTTCATCGAGGCCACCGCCCCCTGGATTTCCCCGATCAGCCCCGACTGGGTAAAGTCCCGCGCCTGGCGGATGGCGTTCATGAACGCCTTGGGGTTGGAGCTGCCGTGGGCCTTGATGGCGGGTTTGCTGATGCCCAGCAGCGGCGCGCCGCCGTATTCGGTGTAATCCATGGATTTTTTCAGAGCCTTGATTTTTTTGAGGACCAGCGCCCCGGCCAGAGTCCCGGCCGTCCCGCTGAAAATTTCCTTGAGCTTGTGGGACATCAGAGCGCCCATGCCCTCGGTGAGCTTTAAGATGACATTGCCGGTAAAGCCGTCGGCCACCGCCACATCCACCGCCCCCATGGGCAGCTCCCGGGCCTCCACATTGCCGGCAAACCGGATGGGCGCCGCTTTCATCTGGGCGAGGGCCGCAATTTGGAGCTCGCCGCCCTTGGTTTCCTCGGTGCCGATGTTCACAAGCCCCACCTTGGGGGACTTGACCTTCATGACCTTTTCCATATACAGGCTGCCCATCACCCCGAACTGGGTGAGAATCTCGGGGCGGCATTCCACATTGGCCCCGCTGTCCATCAGCAGGTAGCGGCCGGTTTCCGTGGGAATGACGCTGGCCAGCGCCGCCCGCTTAACGCCCTTCACCCGCTTTAAGAGGAAGGTCGCCCCCACCAGAATGGCCCCGGTGTTTCCGGCGCTGACAAAGGCGTCCCCCTTGCCTTCCTTCACCAGCTGGAAGGCCGCCGCCATGGAGCAGTCCGCCTTCTCCTTGAGGATGGAGGTGGGTTCGTCCTCCATGGTAATGACCGACGGCGCGTGGTGGAAGGAAATGCCGTTTAAAGAAATGCCGTTTTCCTCCGCCGTTTTCCGGAGGACGTCCTGGTCCCCTGTCACAATCAGCTCCACGCCGTATTCCTTCACCGCCATGGCGCAGCCTTCCAGCACCGCCAGCGGCGCGTTGTCCCCGCCGAATCCGTCTACTACGATTTTCATGATGCCGCACTCCCCGTCTTTCCTATATTTACAGCCATTTTCCTTTCATTACCAGGTTGTCCGCGTCCTTGTATCCCAGTTTCCCGTAAAAATGGCGGTGCATTTCATCGTTCACCGCCAGAAGCTGGACCATGGACGCCCCCAGCTCCTTCACCCGCCGTTCCAGCTCTTCCATGAGCCGGGTTCCAAGGCCTCGGCCCTGATGCCGGCCGTCCACCACAATCTCCGCCAGGTCGTAGGCGGCAATGTCGTGGAACTGCTCCAAGTACCCCATGGCAAAGCCAATGGGCGCGCCGTCCTCCTCCATCAGGAGGCAGTAGGAGTCCTCCCGGCTCCAAACCTGGTGAATCCGGCGGTAGGTGGTTTCCTGGGTCCACCCATCGCCGTCGTGGGTGTTATAATATTCCATATAAAAGGGGACGACCCGGTCGATGTCCCCTTCTTCCATCACGCGGTAAGTAATCATAAGCCCGCCTCCTTGATGGCCTTTTCCAGGGCGGAAACGCCCCGTTCCGCCAACGCCAGATACCGGAGCCGCTTGTCCCGGACCGGTTCCTCCAAAGGCGGCAGGATGCCCATATTGGCCCCCATGGGCTGGAAATCCCCGGTTTCGTTGACCACATGGCCGGTCAGGGCCCCCAGCATGGATTCCTCCGGCAATTGCAGAGGTGCAAGGCCCAAAAGCTCCCGGGCCAAATGGTGCCCGGCCAGAAGGCCGCTGGCCGCTGATTCCACATACCCTTCCACACCGGTCATCTGCCCGGCGAAGCGGATATGGGGACGGCTTTTCAAGCGGAACTCCCGGTCCAAAAGCCGGGGGGAATCTAAGAAAGTGTTCCGGTGCATGACCCCGTACCGGACAAACTCGGCGTTTGCAAGGCCCGGGATCATGGAAAAGACCCGTTTCTGCTCCCCCCATTTAAGGTTTGTCTGGAACCCCACCAAATTATAGAGGGTGCCCGCGTTGTTTTCCTTCCGCAGCTGCACCACCGCCCAGGGCCGGTGGCCGGTGCGGGGGTCCCGGAGGCCCACGGGTTTTAACGGGCCGAACCGGATGGTGTCCGGCCCCCGTTTTGCCATGACTTCCACCGGCATACAGCCTTCGTACACCCGGAAATCCTTCTTTTCAAAGGCGTGGAGCTCCACGCTTTCGGCGGAAACCAATGCCTCGTAAAAGGCCTCGTATTCCTCCTTGTTCATGGGGCAGTTTAAGTAATCGTCCTCGCCCCGGCCGTACCGGGAAGCGGCGAAAACGATGGAATGGTCGATGCTCTCGTCGGTGACAATGGGGGCCGCCGCGTCAAAAAAGCTCAACCCCGTCCGGCCGGTGAGCCGGACAATTTCCTCCGCCAGGACGCCGCTGGTCAAAGGCCCGGTAGCCACAATCACCGGGCCTTCCGGGATGGAATCCGCCTGTTTTTCCACCAGATGGATGCGGGGGTTTTCCCGGATGGCCGCCGTTACCGCGTCCGAAAAGGCTTCCCGGTCCACGGCCAGAGCGCCGCCGGCCGCCACCGCCGTTTTTTCGGCGCAGGGGACAATCAAAGACCCCAGCCGCCGCATTTCCTCTTTCAGCATCCCGGAGGCGGAATCCAGCCGGGCGGCTTTCAAGGAATTGGAGCAGACCAGCTCCGCCAGCCCCGGGTATTTGTGGGCCGGGGAATAATGCTCCGGCTTCTGCTCCCAAAGCTCCGCCTCAATGCCGTACCGGGCCAGGGTGTAAGCGGCCTCGCACCCGGCCAGACCGCCGCCGATGACTGTTGCTTTCATAAAATCTCCTGTCTCAGTTGGTTTCTTTCTCCACCGCCCGCTGGTAGCCGCAGTCAGGGTTGGAACAGTAAATCCGCGCGCCCCGGCCGGATTTTTTCAAAAGGGTTTTGCCGCACTGGGGGCATTTTTCGCTGGTGGGCGGGTCCCAGGAAAGGAAATCACATTCGGGGTTGTGCTCACAGCCGTAGAATTTCTTGCCCCGCTTGGATTTCTTCTCCAAAATCTTGCCGCCGCATTTGGGACATTCTCCGGGCATTTCCACGGCGATGCGCTTGGTGTTGCGGCATTCCGGGAACCCGGGGCAGGCCAAGAATTTGCCGTAGCGGCCGGTTTTGATGACCATATTGCGGCCGCACTTTTCGCAGACGATGTCGGTTTCCTCGTCGGGAATCTTCATCTTGACGTCCTTCATTTCCTCCTCGGCCTTTTCCAGGGTTTTGGAGAAGTCCCCGTAAAATTCCTTCAGGACGTCCACCCAGGGCTTTTTGCCCTCTTCCACCAGGTCCAGATCGCTTTCCATGTGGGCGGTAAAGGCCTCGTCCACGATGGAGGCGAAATGCTCCTCCATGAGCTTCGTGGTAATTTCCCCCAGCTGGGTGGGTTTTAACTGCTTGCCCTCCAGCTCCACATAGCCCCGCTTGGTGATGGTGGGGGCGTAGGTGGAGGGGCGGCCGATGCCGTGTTCCTCCAGGAATTTAATGAGGGAAGCCTCGGTGAAGCGTGGGGGCGGCTGGGTGAAATGCTGGCTGCCCGCCAGGTCCTTTAAAGTCAGAGGGTCGCCCTCCTCCAGAGGAGGCAGCACGCCCTCCTTCTCCTCGTCGCCGTCTTTGCCTTCCTCATAAAGGACGGTAAAGCCGTCGAACCGGACCGAAAATCCGCTGGCCTTGAAGAGATAGTCCCCGGCGGAAATGTCGGCCGAAACGGTGTCGTACTCGGCGTTTGCCATCTGGCTTGCAATAAACCGCTCCCAGATGAGCTTATAGAGCTTATACTGGTCGCCGGTGAGGCTCTCCTTCACCCGGTCCGGGGAAAGCTCTGCCATGGTGGGGCGGATGGCCTCGTGGGCGTCCTGGGCATTGTTTTTGGTTTTATAAACCCGGGGGGATTCCGGGAGGTATTTGGGCCCGTACTTTTCCCCGATATAGGCGGAAGCGGCGTCCCGGGCCTCGTCGGAGATGCGCAGGGAGTCGGTGCGCATGTAGGTAATCAGACCCACAGCCCCCATTTTGGGGATTTCCACGCCCTCGTAAAGCTCCTGAGCGGCCTTCATGGTCCGCTGGGAGCGGAAACCCAGCTTCCGGGAAGCCTCCTGCTGGAGGGTGGAGGTGGTAAAGGGCGGCGCGGGGGATTTTTTCCGCACGCCTTTTTTCAGGGAGCTCACCCGGTACTCCGCGCCCTTCAGGGCAGCCAGCACTGCGTCGGCGTCCTCTTTGGTTTTAAGCTCCAGCTTTTTGCCGCCCTTGCCGTAGAACTTGGCGGCAAAGGGCTTTTTGGAGGAAGCGGCCAGGAATTTGGCGTCGATGGTCCAGTATTCCTCCGGCACAAAGGCGCGGATCTCGTTTTCCCGGTCCACAATGATGCGCACAGCCACCGACTGCACCCGCCCGGCGCTTAAATTGGGCTGCACCTTCTTCCACAAAAAGGGGCTGATTTTATACCCCACCAGCCGGTCCAGGATGCGGCGGGCCTGCTGGGCGTTGACCAGGTCCATGTCAATTTTCCGGGGGTGCGCCATGCCCTCCTTGACGCCGTTTTTGGTGATCTCGCTGAAGGTCACGCGGTCCACCTTTTCCGGGTCCAGCTTCAGGATGTGGGCAAGATGCCAGGAAATGGCTTCCCCTTCCCGGTCCGGGTCGGTGGCGAGGTAGATTTTATCCTTTCCCTTTGCTTCCTCCCGAAGCATTTTGATAATGTCGGACTGCTTGCGGATATTGATATACCGGGGCTCAAAATCGTGCTCCACGTCCACCCCCAGGGTGGATTTCGGCAGGTCGCGGACATGCCCCTTGGACGCCACCACCTGATAATTCCTGCCCAGATATTTTTTGATACTCTTGGTCTTGGTGGGCGACTCCACGATCACAAGGTTTGCCATGCTTTTCCTCCTCTATCTTCACGCCCGCCCGTACCGGCGGCCCGGATAAGCCCGGATATGCCCCATCAGCTCCAGCTGCGTCAGGATGGAGAGCACCTCCTGGGGCTTTTTCCCGCTTTCCCGGATGATATGGTCCATCTCCCGGGGGTCTTTTCCGAGCAGGCTGTAAATCTCTTGCTGCGCCGCGTCCATCTGTCCGGCTTTTTCGGTCGGCGCGAGGTCCTGTTCCGACGGCCGGTAGTCCGGCTGGTCCGCCACCTGGGGAAGGGCGGGCTCCCTTTCCTCATGCAGGGCGGCGCGCGGTTCAGCCGGGCGGCTTTTCGGCGGCTCCGATGCCGCCTTTCGGTTTATCTTATCCCCCCATCGGGGTTCATATTCCTCCAGAATGTCCTCGGCGGAATAAACCGCCTTGGCGCCGTCGCGCAGGAAGGGGACGACGCCCTGGTAAAGGGGGTCGAAAATATTGCAGGGCGGAAGGCAGAACACCGTCTTTCCCTGCTCCACCGCCAGCTCCGCCGTAATCAGCGCGCCGCTGCGTTCCGGAGCCTGGACCACAAACACCCCCTCCGACAGCCCGGCCAGCAGCCGGTTTCGGGTGGGGAAGTAGCGCCCGTTGGGTTCCGTTCCCGGGGGCAGTTCGGTAATCAGCGCGCCGCCCCGCAGCAGGATGTATTCCTTCAGGCGGCGGTTCTGGGCGGGGTAATCCACATCCGCGCCGCAGCCCAGCACCCCGATGCTGCACCCGCCCGCCTTGACCGCGCCGCGGTGGGCGTATTCGTCAATCCCAACCGCACAGCCGCTGACAATGGAAACGCCGGCGCGGGCCAGCTGGTAGCTCAGGTTCCCGGCCACCGATTTGGCGTAATCGCTGCATTTCCGGGTCCCCACCACGGTGAGGCAGGGGAGCCCTTCCAGCGCTTCCTTCCGGCCCTTTCCATATAATAGGAGCGGAGGCCCGTAAACATGGCGCAGGCCGTCCGGAAAATCCTCGTCCTCAAAGCGCAGAATCCAGATTCCCTTTTCCCGGCAGTCCTCCAGAATTCCCTTCGCTCTTTCGAGGGAAACGCGGTCCATCCGCTCCAGTTCCCTGCTGTTCAGGAGCCCCAGAGAAGCCCGGTAATCCCGGCCGCCCTCAAAAAGCTCCCGGGGAGACGCGCCCTTTTCCAGCAGTTCCGCCGGCCTGGGGCTCCCGAACGGGAAACACTGGGAAAGCCAGACCCAGTAAAGGCTTGCATCTTCCACCCGACTTCACCCCTCCCAAAGCGGTTACGGCAGATATGCCATTTTGTCCGGCGTCCAATCCCGCAGGACCCCGGCCATGGAGGCCGCGTAGGCCCGGGCTTTTTCCAGGCTGTGCTCCCGGTAGTTGCCGCACTCAATCCGCGTGGCCCCGGGAATTTCCCCCTCATAGGCGGCGATGAAGTCCATGGTGCGCCGCACAAGGGAGATCACCTCTTCTTTGGAAATGCTGTCCCGCACCACCAGATAAAACCCGGTGCGGCAGCCCATGGGCCCCACGTAAATCACCCGGTCGGAATACTCGCTGTTGCGGGCGTAGGTGGCGAACAGGTGCTCAAAGGTGTGAATGCCGTCGTTATCCAGGTAGGTCCCGGCGTTGGGGACCACCATGCGCAGGTCGTAGGTCACGGCGTCGCCGTCCACCCGGGACAGGTACAGGCCGGGGGTCAGCCGGTCGTGGTTGACGCAGAAGCTCTCAATCCGTTTCATCCAGTGTCCTCCTCATTCCGTTTTCCCGCGGGCCATCTCCCACATCAGGATCGTGGCCGCCATGGCGGCGTTCAGGGATTCGGCGCTGCCGCGCATGGGGATGGTAATCCGTTCGCCGCAGGCGGCCGCCTGCTCCGCAGAAAGGCCGTTCCCCTCGTTCCCGATTACCACAACGGCGCCGGAAAAATCCGCCCGGGTCGCCTTCCGGGCGTCCGGCGACACCACGGCCGCGTAGGAACGCAGTCCGGAATCCCGCAGGAAATCCTCCATATCCGCCGTCAGCACCGGCACCCGGAAAAGGGAGCCCATGGCGGCGCGGATGGTTTTCAGGTTGTACAGGTCGCAGCAGTTCCGGCTCAGGATCACCCCGGAAATCCCCATGGCGTCGGCGCCGCGGATGATGGTGCCCACGTTTCCGGGGTCCTGGAGGTCCCAGAGGGCCAGGTAACTGCCGTTACAGTCTATTTTAACCATGTTTTCCCGTTTGTCAAGCCTTTTGCAGAGAGCGTAAACGCCCTGGGGCGACTGAGACTGGGAAATTTTCGCCTCCACCGCCTCCGAAATGCGGAAGGTCCGCGGCCGCTGCTCCAGCCGGGCCGCCAGCTCCGGGTGGGACCGCAGGCAGGCGGGCGTCACGAAAATCCGCTCCACCTCCAGGCCCGAACGGAAGGCTTCCTCCAGCAGCTTGACCCCTTCGACGGCGAAAAGGCCGCTCTCCTCCCGCTGCTTTCGGGAGGAGGCAATTTTCACGTATTCTTTGACCCGGCTGTTGTCCCGGGACTCAATCTGTTCCATGCGCTCCTCTTTTCTCCCGCTGCGCACACATGCAAAGGTTCCGGCACGGCGGAACCCTTGCAGCTGTGCGTCCTGCTAAAAGACGGAAAACGCCCCCGGCATGCTGGATACCTGGGGGCGCGACTGTCACCAATTATAAAGCTTTTTTCGCCTGCTCAACCAGGGCGGTGAAAGCGGCGGCGTCATGAATCGCGATCTCAGACAGGACCTTGCGGTTCAGGGTGCTGCCGGATTTCTTCAGGCCGTTCATGAACTGGGAGTAGTTGATGCCGTTCATTTTGCAGGCGGCGGAAATACGGGCGATCCACAGCTGGCGGAATTCGCGTTTTTTCTGACGGCGGCCGATGAAGGCGTACTGGCCGGATTTCATCGCGGCCTGTTTGGCCATCTTAAAATGTTTGCTCTTGCTGCCCCAGTAGCCCTTGGCCAGCTTCAGGATTTTATTTCTTCTCTTGCGGGTCATCATTGCGCCCTTTACACG
>DVFM01000003.1 GCA_018713245.1 Candidatus Merdivicinus intestinavium | reverse complement strand
CAGCCTGTCGAAAAAGAGAGAATAGTCTGAAAAATTGCACACAGAGGTGTTATTTGCTGACGCAAATGAGCTGTGGATAAAAACTTGGAAATTCTAACCCGTCATTTTGCAAGCAAAATGACGGCGCGGGGTCATCCGCGGCGGGTCTGCGGACCCGCTTTTTTCTTATTGTTCGCGCCCGGGGCGCGAACAATAAGGTTCCGTCCATTGTGATGGGCGGCCAAAGGCTCTGCCTTTGGAATCTGCCGCCTTTTGAAAAAGGCGGGCGAAAACTTTCCGTTCTCTTTTTGGAAAAGCAGGCTGTCCCAGGGGCAAATCCATCCCCGGAGCGGAAGCCCCCGAACAATCAGACGTTGGTCAGGGCCTGCTCCACATCGGCCAGGATATCCTCGATGTTTTCGAGGCCCACCGAGAAGCGGATGAGGTCCGCGCCGACGCCGGCAGCCGCCAGTTCCTCGTCGTTCATCTGGCGGTGGGTGCTGCTGGCGGGATGGAGGACGCAGGTTTTGGCGTCCGCCACATGGGTAACGATGGAAGCGAGCTTCAAGTGCTTCATGAAGTTCTCCGCGCCTTTGCGGCCGCCCTTGATGCCGAAGGAAACGACGCCGCAGCAGCCGTCGGGGAGGTACTTCTGCGCCAGGGGATAATATTTGCTGGAGGGAAGGCCGGCGTAGTTGACCCAGGAGACCTTGGGGTGCTTCTCCAGATATTCCGCCACTGCCTGGGCGTTTTCGCAGTGGCGCTGCATCCGCAGAGGCAGGCTTTCCAGCCCGAGGTTCAAAAGGTAGGCGTTCTGGGGGGACTGGATGGAGCCGAAATCCCGCATCAGCTGCGCGGTGGCTTTGGTGATATAGGCCCCCTCCAGGCCGAAGCGCTCGGTGTAGGTGATGCCGTGGTAGCTCTCGTCGGGGGTGGTCAGGCCGGGGAACTTGTCGGCGTGGGCGTTCCAGTCGAACTTGCCGCTGTCCACGATGCAGCCGCCCACGGCGGAAGCGTGGCCGTCCATATATTTGGTGGTGGAATGGGTGACGATGTCCGCGCCCCATTCAAAGGGCCGGCAGAGGATGGGGGTGGCGAAGGTGTTGTCGATGATCAGGGGCACGCCGTGGGCATGGGCGGCCTTGGCGAACCGCTCGATATCCAGGATGGTCAGGGCGGGGTT
Source organism: Candidatus Merdivicinus intestinavium (assembly GCA_018713245.1). Lineage (GTDB taxonomy): Bacteria > Bacillota > Clostridia > Oscillospirales > Ruminococcaceae > Merdivicinus > Merdivicinus intestinavium. The sequence goes on along the minus strand of DVFM01000003.1, from coordinate 15,597 downwards.
GGCAATGGTTTCGCCGAAAACCGCCTTGGTGTTGGGGCGGAAGGCGGCCTCCAGCTCCTCGTCGGAGCAGTCCGGGTCCACAAAGGTGAACTCAATGCCCATCCGCTTCATGGTGACGGCGAAAAGGTTGAAGGTCCCGCCGTAGATGGTGGAGGAGGAGACCACATGGTCGCCGCAGGAGCAGATGTTGAAAATGGCGTAGAAGGACGCCGCCTGGCCGGAAGAAGTGAGCATGGCCGCGGTGCCGCCCTCCAGCGCCGCGATTTTCGCCGCCACCGCGTCGTTGGTGGGGTTCTGGAGCCGGGTGTAGAAGTAGCCGCTGGCTTCCAGGTCGAAGAGCTTGCCCATGTCCTCGCTGGTGTCGTACTTGTAGGTTGTGCTCTGGATGATGGGAATCTGACGCGGCTCGCCGTTTTTGGGCTCGTAGCCCGCGTGCAGGCATTTGGTTTCCAATTTCATAAAAATGACCTCCCTTAATTTGTTTCCGGTAAGCAAAAAGCTCCCGCCCCCGAGCCTGCTGGCTCTGAAGGCGAGAGCATCTTCTACTTCCGCGGTACCACTTCAGTTTGCCGGAAAATCCGGCCTCGGCCCGTACATCCGCATGCGCGGGGATACGGCTCCGCTGTAACGGGCGGAAGCCCGTCGCGCCCTAAAATATTCAGGCGCGCCGCTCCGGGGCCATCTTCTCTCCCGCGCCTGCCTCCCCCTTTCACCGGCCGGGGGCTCTCTGAAGGCATCTGCGGGAGGTACTCTCCCCATCGCTGCGTTTCAAATTTTCTTTACTATACCACAGAATGGACCCCTTGTCAAGCCCGGCTTCTGATTGTGTTATTCCTTGCTGAATTGCGTGGAAGAACTTTGGAACCATTGCGTTTATCGCAATGGTCCGGCCGTTTTCCCGCGTGATGAAACGCCGCGGCGAATTGGCCGCACAGCGCTACCCCAACTGCATAAGCCGTTGCGATACTCGACAACGGCTCGGCAGAGTTGCCGTCCCCGTTTTCCAACGGGGAATTTCCTTTCAGAGGTGCGGCTTATCCGCTTCTGGAAAGATTGTCGTTTAACGCTTTGTAGGGGCGAACTGTGTTCGCCATTGGCTATTTGAATGAATAGTAGGGGCCGGGTCTCCCGGCCCGTTGCTTCTGTCAGATTCTGGCTGCTTTGCGTGGGGAACTTTTGGAACTATTCTGTGGGCTGCAACGCCAATCAGTTCTGCTCATGGAGCAGGTAAGCGTCCCGCTCCGCACCCACAGAGATACAGCGGATGGGACAGCCCACCTTTTCTTCCAGGAAGAGGACATAGTCCTGAGCTTCTTTGGGCAGGTCCTCCCACTTGCGGCAGCCGCTGATGTCGCAGTTCCAGCCGGGGAGCTTTTCCACCACGGGTTTCGCCCGGTCCAGTTTGGCCCCGGTGGGGAAATCGGTGGTCAGTTCCCCGTCCACGTCATATGCCACGCAGATCGGGATTTCCTTCATGGCGGACAGCACGTCCATCTTGGTCAGCGCGACCTCGTCCGCGCCCTGCATCCGCACGCCGTAGCGGGAGGCGGGGACGTCAAAAGGCCCGACCCGGCGGGGACGCCCGGTAGCCGCGCCGTATTCACCGCCGGCTTTCCGCAGTTCTTCGGCTTCCTCCCCGAACATCTCGCAGGTGAAGGGGCCTTCGCCCACGCAGGTGGAGTAAGCCTTCATGACGCCGATGGACAGGTCCAGCTTGTGATTGGGGATGCCGGCCCCCACGGGGGCGTACGCGCCGATTACCGACGAAGAGGAGGTAAAGGGGTAGATGCCGAAATCAATGTCGCGCAGAGCGCCCAGCTGGGCCTCGAAAAGGATCTTTTTCCCGTCCTTGGCCGCTTTGTCCAGATAGAGGGAGGTGTCGCAGATATAGGGCTTGAGGGGATCGCCGTAGGTGTGGAGCCACTCGAGCAGGTCCTCCTTTTTGACGGCGGGAGCGCCGTAAACCTTTTCGATGGTGAGGTTTTTCCACTCCAGCAGGCCGTCCAGCCGCTTTTCTAGATATTCCGGCTCCAGCAGTTCGCCCATGCGGACCGCCTTTTTCATATACTTATCCCCGTAAACCGGGCCGATGCCCCGGCGGGTGGAGCCGAACTTCGCGTCGCCCAGCCGGTCCTCCTCCAGGCAGTCCAGCTGCTTGTGGTAGGGCAGGCAGATAACCGCCTTGTCGCTGATCTTCAGATGATCGGGGGTGATTTCGATGCCCGCATCCCGGAGGCGGCCGATCTCGCCGCAGAGGTGCTCCAGGTCGATGACCATGCCGTTGCCCATGACGTTGACCACTTCATCCCGCAGGATGCCGGAGGGAAGAAGGTTCAGGATAAATTTTCCCCGGGGGTTCACCACCGTGTGGCCGGCGTTGTTGCCGCCCTGGTAGCGCACCACCACGTCATATTCCTGCGAAAGCAGGTCCACCATGCGGCCCTTGCCCTCGTCTCCCCAGTTGATGCCGGTAATTGCTGTCAGCATTTTATTCCACCCTTTCTGCAATCATCGAAAAAGCATTCATGAAAACATTCCGCACGCAGCGAAAAAATTCCTCCCACGAACGCTTCTGTTCTCCTTTTCATTGACTTTATAGGCGAAAACCGCCTTATAAACCAGATAAATGTTTATACGAAATGCTTGAGAGCATCTAAAAATCAGGAATTTTTGCATGCTTTTGTTCTATTATGACAGCTTTTATAAATGCTCCGTATTTTTCTATATAAATATACCAGACCTTCAAAAAACAACTTTCTGCACCATGAGCCACGCTCATTACGTGGGTCCGTGTCCGCTTAAAAATTCATGTTCCAGTATACTCATATAAATTTTGTCAACATATGTCCCATTAATAAAGAGCACTTCTGGCAATCTTCCAACTTCACGGAATCCTACTTTTTTATAGCAAGCAACCCCTGCGTAATTGTCGGCGTGGACTGTAAGATTTATGCTATGTAGATTCAACGTCTTAAATCCGTAGTTTAAAATCAATCGAATAGCCTCAGCACCGTAGCCTTTCCCTCTTTGTTCTTCACCACCAATAAATATGCCAATATAGGCATTTCGATTTAAATGATCAATGTTGTGAAGGCTGATACTTCCTACCAGAGTATCATTGTCAAGCAGTACTATTGCGAAGCGATACATATTTTGGGGCGGTTCATACAGCCAATTCAAATCGTTTTTCGATGAGATCAGCTGAGAATACTGGCCAAAATTCACGGCAAGCGCGCTATCCTCATTCATCCATTTTATATAGGTGTCAACTTCATCCGAATTGATAGGGGAAAGATATAAATGCTCACCGATAATTTTTTTGTAATACTTCATGGCAATAACTCCTTACGTAGTATTCACACGAAACCGGAATCATAATTTTTGATTATTAAATGAAACCAAACCATCCTTTTACGGGATAGAAGCGTTCATTTATTATCTTATCATCACCACTTAATACGATATCGCCTTACATATCTTATCTGCGCGTAGGATTTACATCTTCACAGAAAGTTCGAAACCATTTGGGCACCAAACTATAAAAACTCGCACAATTCCAAATGCTGAACGCATCAATAATCTGTGTTAAAATGCTTTCATAGTTTCATAATGGTTAGGCAAACGAATTTCAAACATTGCTTTTATTATAACACGGCTGCTAACATGCCGCAAGAATTATTTAACTGTCGCCTTGCATTTCTTCCGTATTGGACAGAATTGCCCTCCGCGCCGCCGGATTTTTTGCCATCGAAAACGAAATGCAAAAAAGGCCGAAAAACTATTGACGGCTCCCCCCTTCCCGAGTATAATAGAAGCAGGAAAAAGTGTGACGGCATCAAGGCGCTGCGGTACGAGCGGGTATCGTGCGCTTTCTTTCTTTTCCTGCCGCCGCCGGACACCGACAACGACCGAATGGGGGATTTAGGATTATGGAAAAATTGGAACAGCTTTACGAAGGAAAGGCCAAGAAGGTTTTCCGCACCGACGACCCGGACGTTTATCTCGTGGATTATAAGGACGACGCAACCGCCGGCAACGGTGCCAAAAAGGGCACCATCCGCGGCAAAGGCGTCATCAACAACCGCGTCACCAACCACCTGATGCGGATGCTGGAGGAAAAGGGCATTCCCACCCACTATGTCAAGGAACTCTCCGAGCGGGAAACCCTGGTAAAGCGGGTCACCATCGTGCCGCTGGAAGTCATTGTCCGCAACGTGGCCGCCGGCAGCCTGTCCAAGCGCCTGGGCCTGCCCGAAGGCACCAAGCTCAAGAGCACCGTTTTGGAATACTGCTATAAAGACGACGCCCTGGGCGATCCCATGGTGAATGAATACCACATCGCCGCCATCGGCGCGGCCACTCCCGAGGAACTGAAGACCATCGCCGACTACAGCATGAAGATCAACGAGATCCTCACCGAGTACCTGAAGGACGTGGGCATCGAGCTCATCGACTTCAAGCTGGAATTCGGCCGGGACAAAGACGGCAAGATCATCCTGGCTGACGAAATCAGCCCCGACACCTGCCGCTTCTGGGATGTCAAGACCCACGCCCACCTGGACAAGGACCTGTTCCGCCGGGATCTGGGCGGCGAGGAAGAAGCCTACAAAGAGGTTATGAAGCGCCTGCTGGGCGAATAAGGAGGAACTTCATGCAGCACGATTGCTACCAAAGCCCCTTCAGCACCCGCTACGCCAGCAAGGAAATGCAGTTCCTCTTTTCCGAGGACCACAAATTCCGCACCTGGCGCCGCCTCTGGATCGCGTTGGCCCGGGCGGAACAGGCGGAGGGCCTGCCCATCACCGATGAGCAGATTGCCGAGCTGGAAGCCCACAAGGACGACATCAACTATGAGGACGCCGTCCGCCGGGAAAAAGAATGCCGCCACGATGTGATGAGCCATGTGTACGCCTACGGGCTCCAGTGCCCGAACGCCAAAGGCATCATCCACCTGGGCGCCACCAGCTGCTATGTGGGGGACAACACCGACATCCTCATCATGAAGGACGGCCTGGAGCTGGTCCGCCGCAAACTCCTGAGCGTGATGGCTCTGCTGGCGGATTTCGCCCGGAAATATAAAGACGTTCCGGCCCTGGCTTACACCCATCTCCAGCCCGCCCAGCTGACCACTGTGGGCAAACGGGCCACCCTGTGGCTCAACGAGCTTTACATGGACTATGAGGAACTGGTCCACCGGATGGACAGCCTGGCCCTTTTGGGCAGCAAAGGCACCACCGGCACCCAGGCCAGCTTCATGGAGCTGTTTGAGGGCGACGACGCCAAAATCAACGCCGTGGAACAGCGCATCGCCAAGGAACTGGGCTTTGAAAAGGTGGTCCCGGTTTCCGGCCAGACCTATTCCCGGAAGGTGGATGCCTTTGTTGCCGCCACCCTGTCCGGCATCGCCCAGACGGCCATGAAATTCGCCACCGACCTGCGGATTCTCCAAAACTTCAAGGAAATGGAAGAGCCCTTTGAAAAGAACCAGATCGGTTCCTCCGCCATGCCCTATAAGCGCAACCCCATGCGCAGCGAGCGCATCTGCGCCATTGCCCGGTATGTGCTCATTGACGCCCTGAACCCGGCTGTCACCGCCGGCACCCAGTGGTTTGAACGGACCCTGGACGACTCCGCCAACAAGCGCATCGCCATGGCTGAGGCGTTCCTGGGCGTGGATTCCATCTTGAACATCATGCTCAGCGTCTGCGACGGCCTGGTGGTGTACCCCAAGGTCGTCCGGGCCAGAGTCATGAACGAGCTGCCCTTTATGGCCACCGAAAACATCATGATGGACGCGGTGAAACGGGGCGGCGACCGGCAGGCCCTCCACGAAAAACTGCGGGTCTACAGCCAGGAGGCTGCCCGCCTGGTGAAAGAGGAAGGCCAGCCCAACACCCTCATCGACATGATCTGCGCCGACCCGGATTTCGGCGTCACCAAAGAGGAAGTGGAGAAGATCCTGGACCCCATCAATTTTGTGGGCCGGGCTCCCAAGCAGACCGAGGAGTTCCTCACGGGAATCATCGATCCTCTGCTGAAGGAAAACCGGGAATTCCTGGGCGAACGGGTCCAGCTTTCCGTCTGATTCGCCTCTGCATAGAGAATCCCCCGCTGCCGTCTGGCATCGGGGGATTTTTGCAGGTCAAAAACAGGAGAGGACGGGTCAGGAATGCAGCGCGCCCCGGAAATCCTGCCAGAGGCCGTAAAGCGCCTCTGTCTCGATTTCCCGGAGGCGGTTCCAGCTGGAATCCGGCTTGGTGCGGCAGTGAAGCCCCACCGGCAGCCCGCAGAGGGACATGTGGTATTTGGCGCAGCGGGGATAGTCCTGAAGCTCAATCAGGGAGGCGGCCGTCGCGAAATGCTGGAGCTTTTCCGCCGTCTCCGGTTCCTCCTTCCAGTGATGGGTAAGCCGGACGTAGAGCTCCGGGTGGAAATTGGCCATAACGCCGCAGAAGCCCGCGGCCCCCTCCCGGAGAGACGCAAGCAGCGTTGCGGAATTGGCGTTGAAGAGCTTGAGTCCCGTCCCGCGGACCGCATCCAGCTTTTCCTTCATCTGCTCCAAGTCGCAGCAGGTGTCCTTGAGGAAGGAAAAACGCCCCGTTTCGGCGCACCAGCGGAGCAGCTCCGGCGAAAGCAGCCGTTTATAGGGATACGGGCACTCATATATGCCGAAGCTGCAGTCCGGCATGGCCTCCAGAATCCGGCTGGCGTTGTCCTTCCAGACCTGCTCGCTTTCTTCCGGCCCGGCAAGGCGGTTGCTCACCAGCACGACCGCGTCGGAGCCCGCTTCCGCCGCCCGCTTCAGCTCGGCGAGCTGGTCCGCCGGGCTGTCCGAAATGTGGCCGGACACCACCACCTGCATCCGTCCGGCGGCCTTTTCCGTCACAAACCGGCCCACTTCCGCCCGCTCTTCCGGGGAAAGGAAGAACATCTCGCTGGACTGACAAACGGCAAACAGACCGTCCGCACCTTTTTCGGCGTACCAGTCCACCATTTTCTCCAAAGCCGGGTAATCCACCCGGTCGTCATCGGTAAAGGGAGTGGGCATGGTCACCCACACCCCGTCCCGGATCTCTGTCCGCATTAAAAATACCTCCTTCGCGGCCTTCCTTGCAGCGGCCGCCCGTTGTTCAACTCTATTATAGCACGCCTGTCCGGCCTTCCGCAAGCGGGAGGCCGGATTCCGTTTTCGCCGCGAAAATAATGCTTGTCAATCGGGAGCCTGTATGCCAGCGTAAATGTAGCACGTGCGCAAGTATATGTTTGTACAGGAGGGATTGTCATGGAGATTGCACGGGAACTGATGGCATTGCGGGAAGATCTGATCCGGGAAATCGATGAAAAAATCGGGCGGATTCTGGAGCAGCTGCCAAACGAAGAAACCGGAGCCGGGACCGGGGACAGCCGCCCCGCGCCGGCGGCGTATGAAAGCATCTACTCCCTGAACGCGGGGACGGGAATCTTCAAGGGGAAGCGCCCCACCGGGGTGATTTTCGCGGACGGAACGCGGGAGGACGTCCCCACATGGAAAAAGGCGGCAGAAGTGATTCTGAAACGGTGCAATCAGGAAAAGCATCAGGCGCTGATGGATTTGCGCGGGCGGCTGCTGGGCCGGAACCGGGTTTTGCTGGGCAGTGAAACGGGACGGATGCGCAGCCCCGTTAAAATCGACCAGGCGCTGTATGTGGAGACGCACTACGACACGGAAACACTGCTCAAAATCCTGACCACGCGGATTCTGAGCGCCGTCGGATTCGACTACAGCGGAATCCGGATCGCTGTGCAGAACGACTGAACGGCACGCCGACAAAACCGCCCCCGAAGGCTGCGGCTTTCGAGGGCGGCTTTTTCATGCGGCTGTGTGCGGCAGAGCGTTTTGGGGCCGGTTTGGGCAGACAGGTCAGCCGTTGGCCGGAACGCCGAAGGAAGAAAGCATCTCCCGGGCCTCCTCCGGGCAGCCGCCGGAAAGATCGGCATAAAAACGCCCCTCCGGCACGGCGCGCCGGACAATCTCCAGGTCCTCCCTGTCCCCTACCAGGTGAATGCCTTTCCCCGCCGCCGCGATTTTCCGGTAGACCTCAATCCAGTGGCGGGCGCTGGGCTGGCCGTCGCCGTAGACCCACTGGACGGCATTGAGTTCCGGAATGGTCAGCAGATGGTCCAAATGGCGCAGCTCCCCCACCCCATCCAGGTGATAAATGGCCCGCCCCAGCTCCCTGCAGGCGTCCCGGATGTCGGGAAAAACAAACTCGTCGAACATGGGGGTGGAAATCATGTAGCAGAAATCCGACTGGAGGACGTAGGAGGGCCTGTCGCTGTAAAGCCCGTCCCAGTCGGACCAGCCGGGATTGCCCTCCAGACAGGCGGACAGGTCGCGGTAAGCCTCCATCCAGGCGGTATAGACCTCTCTCCGCAGGCGGTGGACCTCCTCCGGCGCGTCATAAAGGTCCATGAGCAGCTCCTCGCTGCCCCGAAAGGCGGCGATCACGTCCATCACGCCGCCCAGGTCCGGCATCCCCATCAGGACCTTTCCTTCCCAGCGGTCAAGGCCCGCGCGGTAAATGGCCTTTATCCGCCGGACCCACCGATTTTCCGGGTCGTAGCGGATGTGGAGACGGTCAATGGGGAGTTTCCGGGGCGGGAAAAACCAGACCCGCCCGCTGGTATTGTCCAAAACGGCCCCGCAGAAGGCGGCAAGCACCCCCGGCCCGAAGCTGTCAAAGTTAACCATGGGGAATGCGTCCCCCAGAAAAGCGTACTGGGAGAGCGCATAGTCCATGGCGTCCACAATTTCCTCCGGCGTATAGGAAAAGTCGTGGCAGTTTTCCTGGGAGAGCAGCGGCGCCTTTGGGGCGGGCCGGCCGGGGTCAAAACAGCGCACCCGGCTCTTGATGAGGGGGCGGCTGAGCCTCCCCTCCCACCAGTCGTCGTAAACCTGCCGGGTCTGCGCCCAGCGTTCCTCTGCAAAATGAATCATGGAATCCTCCTAATCGCGGTACGCCATTTCTTCATAGCACTGGTTGTAGTACAGGGCATTTTCCACCGGCACGTTGGAGGGGATGTGGTTCCCCACCGCCATGAAAAACCCGGGGCAGTCCCGCCCGATGCGGACGCAGCGCTCCACCTCCCGGCGGATATCTTCCTTTGTCCCCAGCGTGAGGATGCGGCAGTCGGCGTTGCCCACAAAGGCGTGGGTGCGGCCGTATTTCCGGGCGATGTATTCCATATTGGTGGTGGGTTCCAGCACAAAGCCGTTCACCCCGCAGGCGGCGATGTCGTCCACGAAGGCGTCATAGGTGCCGTCGGAGGTGTACAGGATCTTTTTTCCCGCCTTGTGGAGGGGGTCAAAGAGCTTTTCATAGTTGGGGAAAACATATTGGCGGTACCACTTGGGGTTGACAAAGGGGCCGGAGGTCCAGACGATATCGTCGTGAATCATCACCACCTCCGATTTGCACTCCGCCAGGGCGTCGAAGTACTGCTGAATCCAGGAGGCGTAGCGGTTGGCCACTTCTCCGAAGCGGTCCGCGTCCTCGCCCAGCCCCTCCAGCAGCATTTCCCAGCCGAAAATCTCCAGCAGGCCGGAAATCATGGTGATATAAATGCCGGTCATATTCACCTGGTCCGGGTGGTCCAGGCAGTTGCGGTCATAGTGGTCGTTGTACTCCTGCACCAGGGACGCCTTGTCCCGCTGGCCATAAACCGCCCACGGATCGAAGGAGAGCACCTGCTCCACGTCGGTAAAGGGGCAGGAAATGCGGGTGTCGTAATCCGTTCCGCCCTCCGCGTAGACGGCGTGGCCCATGCTGGTGCGGCACTCCGAAAGGACCTGGCTGCCGGTGAGGATGGACCAGGTAAAGCCGAAATCCCAGGCCTTTTCAAAAGCCCTGGCGGCCTCCCCTTTGACGGCGTCGCTGCTGGAAGCATCGACATCGATGCCGGTGACGGCGTGAATCAGGCTCCAGTAGCCGCTGGCGGAATACTCGGTGCGGGGGATTTTGCGGGGCATGCGCAGACAGATGGCATCCATGGCGTTTTGATAAGACATGCAGATTCCTCCTTTAACGGAACAGTATTTTTCGATTTTTGTGTAATTTTTTAGACAGAATTCCAGTTTTCAGTATAGAATATCTGCATTTCAAAAGTCAAGCGGTTTTCCGGATTTTCAAAGAAAATCCAATATTTTCAAAAATTGTCCGGAAAGCGCGCATCTCCCCAAAAGAAACTCCCGGGCGGATAATCCGCCCGGGACGGGAAGGGACTATTCTTCGTTGTCCTTTTGGCTGCCCACCACCATTTTCTGATGGAGGACCGTTTCCTCCTGATAGCAGGAAAAAATCTGCGCCAGCCGCGTTTTGGGCAGCTTCGGCGTCACAAAGCTCACCAGCGGCACCACAACGAGCCCCAGCAGCATGGCAGCCGCGCCGGCATTGATGGGGGAATCGATGAAGTGGAAGAACATGTTGGACACCGTCAGCCCTACGCCGCAGGCAAAGCTCACCCAGACGGAAGCGCGGGTGACGCCTTTCCAGTAAATGCCGTAGAGGAAGGGCGCCAGGAACGCCCCTGCCAGCGCCCCCCAGGAAATGCCCATCAGCTGCGCGATAAAATCCGGCGGGTCCAGTGCCAGCACCACGGAGATGACGATGAACACGGCAATCAGCACCCGCATCATCCCCACCTGCTTTTTCTCGCTCATATTTTTCCAAAGGTTGTCCTTGATGAGGTCCAAAGTCAGGGTGGAGCTGGAGGTCAGCACCAGGGACGACAGGGTGGACATGGAGGCCGACAGCACCAGCACCACCACCACGCCGATGAGGACGTCCGGGAGTTTGGAGAGCATAAAGGGGATGATGCTGTCGTACACCAGCGCGCCGCCGGCGTCGTACAGGGAGGGGTCGTCAAAAAGCCGCCCGAAGCCGCCCAGAAAATAGCATCCGCCGGAGACAATGACGGCAAAGATGGTGGAAATCACCGTCCCGGTGCGGACGGCCTTTTCGTTGCGGATGGCGTAGAACTTCTGCACCATCTGCGGCAGGCCCCAGGTCCCCAGGGATGTGAGGATCACAACCCCCAGCAGGTTCAGGGGATCCGGCCCGAAAAAGGAAGCAAAGGCGCCGGGCTGTCCCAGGGTGGGTTCCGCATCGCTGGGAATCTGCGCCAGGCTGCCGACTGCCGCCATAAAGCCGCCCTCGCCGCTCAGGACCGCCGCAACCACCAGGACAATGCCTGCCAGCATGATAATTCCCTGAATAAAATCGCTGATGGCGGTGGCCATATAGCCGCCCAGAATGACGTAAACCGCCGTAAATCCGGCCATCACAACGACGCAGACAGCGTATGGAATGTGGAAAGCCATTTCAAACAGCCGGGAAAGGCCGTTGTAGATGGAGGCGGTATAGGGGATGAGGAAAATGAAAATAATGATGGACGCGGTTATTTTCAGGGGCTTGCTGTCAAACCGCTTTTCAAAGAAGTCCGGCATGGTGGAGGAGCCCAGGTGCTGGCTCATGATGCGGGTCCGCCGCCCCAGCACCACCCAGGCCAGCAGGCTCCCCAGCGCGGCGTTCCCGAGGCCGATCCAGGTGGAGGCAAGGCCGTATTTCCAGCCGAACTGCCCCGCGTATCCCACAAATACCACGGCGGAGAAGTACGACGTCCCGTAGGCGAAAGCCGTGAGCCACGGGCCCACCGAGCGCCCGCCCAGCACAAATCCGGAAACGCTGACGGCGTGCTTCCGCGCCGAGATGCCAACCGCAACCATTCCCGCAAAAAAGATCACCAGCAATACAATTTTGATAACCATAGCGGCCTCCTTCTTTCTTGGTTTAAAGCATGTGTGCTTTAACTTGTTAAATTCCCGTTAAGCCGATTATACCAGACAATCGGAAAATGTCAAGCGTTTTGCAAACATTTTGTCAAAAAACCAAATATTCTGAAAAAAATTTATTTTCATTGCAACAAATTCGTCTGAATTCCGCACTGTAAAAATAAAGGGAGTTCGAGAACCCCCAATCGATCTGAAAAACGGAACCGGAGCAGACCGGATACGGCGCGGATTCCTGTTTTTGGGCGTTCCCCGCATCAAGCGGGCGCGGGCGGGCATGCCGAAACGGCGTGCCCGCCTTTGTTTCGGCAGCTGCCAAAACCTCGAAGCAGACGGAGCGTGAAAAAATGAGCAGGTATTACACTTCTGAAAAAAGGCAGATTCCTTCCGCGGGCAGGGACATCTGCCTATACATTTTCCGTCCCACCCGAAACCGGAAGCCCCGCGGGCAGACGCCGGGCATCCTGTGGATTCACGGCGGGGGATATGTTACCGGCATGGCGAAGATGATTTATATTTCCAGGGCCATCAGCCTTGTCAAAAAGTACGGCGCAGTCGCCGTCACGCCGGAATACCGGCTGGCCGGGGAAGCGCCGTATCCGGCGGCGCTGGAGGACTGCTACGCCGCCCTCCGATATCTGAAGGAGAACGCCGGCGAGTTGGGCGTCAGCAGCGAAAAGCTCATGGTGGGCGGGGAAAGCGCGGGCGGCGGGCTGGCGGCGGCTGTGTGCATGTACGCCAGGGACCGGGGCGAAATCAGCATCGCCTTTCAGATGCCGCTGTATCCCATGCTGGACGACCGGGACACCGACTCCTCCCGGGACAACCGCGCGCCGGTCTGGAACACCAAGCGGAATCACCGGGGATGGAAAGCCTATCTGGGGGAACTGTACGGGAAGGAGGTCCCGCCCTATGCCGCGCCCGCCCGCCAAACCGATTACACGAACCTTCCCCCCGCCTACACCTTTGTGGGGGATATCGAGCCGTTTTACTGCGAAACGCTGGCCTATGTGGAGCATCTGCGCCGGGCAGGCGTGCCGGCGAAGGCGGATGTCTATCCCCGCTGCTTCCATGCCTTCGACATGCTCCTGCCTTTCAAAAAGGAGAGCCGGCAGGCCATCCGGGAATTTGAGCGCCAATACCTGTATGCCGCCGAGCATTACAGCGCAGGACAGCGGGACAACAGCGGCGCATAAGAGCCCGCATGTCAGGCCGATGCAGAGCGGTTTCGTGAATATATCCAATCGAGTTGGATAAATATTGTCATTTTTGTTTTAAAAACAGGTTGACAGTCACAAAAAAGTTTACTATACTAGAAACCAATGGAATAAGTGGTGGAGTCTGTCATAGGGCATGCAAATGCTCTATTTATTCCTGGTCTTGTGTGGTACGACGAAGTATATCCGGCTTCCCCGGCGGCGAGGGGCCGAATGAACCGTGTTCTATGGAAACATGTGGGACAGAACTCTTATCTGAGGGTTCTGTCCCACTATTTTTCTGGACGCTTTTCTCCCGCAGCATGCAAAAAAACTGGAGCGCTTCCCACTGTTCAGCAGAAAGGAATGATGCAGTAATGGACAACCAACTCTCCCTCTTCTACGGCCTGTCTGTGCTGACGGCGGCGCTCGCCTTCGCTTTTGCGGCGTACCTGTATCTGTGGGTCAAAAAGCAAAAGACGGTCAACGCAACCATCCAGGAGGTCGCGGCCCTGATTAAGCAGGGGGCCAACACATTCATGCGCAGGGAATACAAGGTCCTTGCCAAATTCGCCATTGTCGCCGCCGTGATTATCTTTGTCCTGCTCCCCTCCCCCATCTGGCAGGGCGGCATCCTGGACAATGTTTCCATGGCCGTCGCCTACCTTGCCGGCACCGTTCTGTCGGCCATTGCCGGCAAGATCGGCATCATGGTGGCCACCCTCTCCAACGCGCGCTCGGCCGAAGCGGCCCAGAAGGGCATCAAGCCCGCTTTCCTTGTCGGCTTCCGCGGAGGCGCGGTTATGGGCCTGCTGGTGGTGGGCTGCTCCCTGCTGGGGGTTGCGGCGGTCCTGATGGTGACCGGCAACGCCTCCATTCTGCTGGGATTCTCCTTCGGAGCCAGCTCCCTGGCGCTGTTCGCCAAAGCGGGCGGCGGCATCTTCACCAAAACCGCGGACATCTCCGCCGACCTGACCGGTAAGGTGGAGCTGGGCATTCCGGAGGACGACCCCCGCAACCCCGCCGTCATCGCCGACAATGTGGGCGACAACGTGGGCGACGTCGCGGGGATGGGAGCCGACCTGTTCGACTCCAACGTGGCGGCCATGGCCTCTGCCCTGGTTATCGCCCAGTCCCTTTCCGGCGGCGCGTATTCCAACATTTCGATGGTATTCTGCTACGCGATCCTGGGCCTTCTGGCATCCATCATCGGCATCGCCACCGCCCGCATCGGCAAACACGGCAACCCGACCCGCGCCCTCAACTCCTCTACCTATGTCACCACCGGCGTTTTCCTGGTGCTGACCGCCATTGCGACGGCGGTATTTGAAGGGTTCTCCTGGCGCATTTGGGGCGCTTCCGCCGTCGGTCTGCTGGTGGGCGTCATCATCGGCATCACCACCGACTATTTCACCGACGACACCAAGCCCATCGTCCGCAAGGTGGCCCACGCTTCCGGCACCGGTCCCGCCTTCACCATCCTCTCCGGCATTTCCTACGGCTTTATCTCGGCTCTGCCCGCCATGATCGGCATCGCGGTTTCCGCCCTTGTGGCATACAAAATCTGCGACCCCATGGGCGAAGGCTACGCCATTTTCGGCATCTCCATGGCGGCGGTCGGAATGCTCTCCATCGTGGGCATGATTATCTCCAACGACGCCTACGGCCCCATCGTGGACAACGCCCGCGGGCTGGCTGAAATGGGCGGCCTTGGGGAAGAAACCATCCGCACCGCCGACGAGCTGGACAGCGCCGGCAACACCGTCAAGGCGGTCACCAAAGGCTTTTCCATCGGGGCGGCGGGCCTCACCGTCATTTCCCTGCTGGGCGCTTTCATGTCGGAAGCCAACGACGCGCTGGCTGCGGCGGGCAAGGCGCTGATTACCGGGTTTGACATCATGTCCCCCAACGTGTTCTTCGGCATCCTCATCGGCGCCGCCATCCCAGCGGTATTCTCCGCCATGCTCATCCTGGGCGTGGATAAGAATGCGCAGCGCATGGTCGCCGAAATCCACCGGCAGTTCAACACCATCGCCGGCCTGCGGGAAGGCAAGCCCGGCGTAAAGCCCGATTACGACAAATGCATCGACATCGCCACCGGCGGCGCGCTGAAGGAGCTCATTCCCGCCGGACTGATGAGCATTATTTTCACCGTCGTCGTCGGCCTGATCGGCGGGCCGCTGGCCATCGGCGGGTTCCTGCTGGGCAACATTGTCAGCGGGCTGCTCATCGCGCTGTTCATGTCCAATTCGGGCGGCCTGTGGGACAACTCGAAAAAGTACATTGAATCCGGCGAAGAAGGCGGCAAGGGCAGCAGCGCCCACAAGGCCGCCGTCATCGGCGACACCGTCGGCGACCCCTTCAAGGACACCGCCGGCCCCTCCATCAACACCCAGATTACGGTGGTTTCCCTGGTGGCGTCGCTGCTCTCCTCGCTGTTTGTGGCGTTCTCGCTTTTCGGATAATATTTTTTCGCATCGGCAGCGCGGCAGGATAAATCCTGCCGCGTCAGCCTGTCGAAAACGAGAGCATGGGCTGACAAATTGCACACAGAGGTGTTATTTGCTGACGCAA
>DVFM01000030.1 GCA_018713245.1 Candidatus Merdivicinus intestinavium | reverse complement strand
GCTTCGCCGTAGGTGTTCAGCCATTCGCCCAAGCCCCGCAGGCTGTTCATGGCGTCCACGGGAATGCGGCCGTCCGGCTGGGGGCTGAGGTTCAGCGCCAGGTTGCCGCCCTTGGCCACAATGCCCACCAGGGTGTTCACCAGCTCCCGCGGGGATTTATAGAAATCCCCAAACTGATAATTAAAGCGGTCGCCCATGGTGAGGCAGCTTTCCCACGGGATGCCCAAAGGCTTGTCGGGGACGCACTGCTCCGGGGTGACGTAGTTTTCGTAAGGACCGCCGACAGTGCGGTCGGCAGAGATAATGCCGGGCTGGATTTTGCGGGCTTCGTCCACAATTTCACCCAGGCGGATGTCCTGGCCGTTGCGGGCGCAGACCCACCCGGCGTCAAACCAGAGGATATCAATGGGGCCGTAGTCCTCGCAGAGTTCCAGCACCTGATTCTTGGTGTACTGGACGAAGTTTTCCCAACGTTCCGGCTCCTCGGCGGGGTTGTACATGGGATTCCGGTTGGTGGGGTTCGGGTCCTCGATTTCGGGGGTGCGGTAGTAGGGGGTGTGCCAGTCGGCCTTGGAGAAGTAAGCGCCGATGCCGAGACCCTTTTCCCGGAAAGCGTCAAACATGGATTTGACGATATTGGCATGCTCATTGACGTGATAGGGGCAGTCGGGTGCGGTAACCTTGAAATCCGAATATTTCGTATCCCACATGCAGAAGCCGTCGTGGTGCTTGGTCGTAAAAATCAGATATTTGAAGCCGCAGTCCTTTGCCATCTGGGCCCATTCTTCCGGCTGAAAACGGATGGGGTTAAAGGACTTGCTGAGGGAGCAATACTGCTTTTTAAAAGTGGCCGGGTCGGTCCAGTTGGCTTCGTCCCGGGACCAGTGCGCATCCTCGTCGCTGAGGGGCCAGGAGGCCCGGAGTCCCATGGAACAGTAAAGCCCCCAGTGGATCATCAGGGCCAGCTTTTGATCCTGAAACCACTCCAGCTTTTCCAGAACGGCCGGGTCGGTGGGCTTGACGTAGTGTTTTGCGCTGCTGTAGTTGTGGGTGCCTTCTTCCACAATTTCTTCCTGTGTTTCTTTGATTTCCGCCATTGAATCGCGCTCCCTTCTGGGCTTTTTTTCAAGATAGCATATTTTTCCGATAAAATCAATAGCAATTTTTAAGGTTTTTCCATGAAATATTATCAAGAATCCGCCGCGGAGGAGGGCAAACGGCGTGATTCCGCGCGTTTGCGGCTGCCGGCGGAATTTATTCCTCTCCGCTGCGGCACCGCTTCTGATAGCAGCTGGGGGAGAGGCCGGTTTTCTGCTTGAACAGGCTGCTGAAATAAAACGGGTCGTCGTAGCCCACCGCCTGGGCAATTTGCTTCACCGAAAGGTCGGTGCGGCGCATCAGGTCGGCGGCGTTGCGGATGCGCAGGGAGATGAGAAAATGCTGGGGAGACATCCCCATGCACTGACGGAACACCGCGGAGTAGCGGCTGGGGCTCAGGTGTTCCAGCTGCGCGAGCTGCTCCAACCGGACGGGTTCCGCGTAGTTGCGGTAGAGATATTCCAGCGAGCGCCGGATGCGCACAACGGGAGGGGCGCTCTGCTCCTCTGTTCGTCGGAGAATCCTGCGGGCAGCTTTGGACAGGATCATGGTGAGCCGGGCGGCGGCTTCCATCTCAAAAAACTTTTTTCTCAGGAAAAACGGCTCAAACAGGCGTTCAAAGCAGGCCGCCAGTTCCTCGCTTTTCCCGGGGTGAAAGACCCGCCCCGGCTCTATCCCGGATTCCCGCAGCAGTTCTTCCGCACCGTAGCCGGAGAAGTGGGCCCAGAAATAGATCATTTCGCCGCTGTCCTTTTTCCGATAGCGGTAGGGCTTCCCTGCCGGATAAACCAGAAGGTCCCCCTCCCGCAGGGCGTACTGCCGCCCCGCGGCGGCGGCCTCCAATTCCCCGCTGTAAAGATACATCAGGTAAAAATCCCTGCGGCCGGAAGGGTTGTCGTTGGAGAAAGGGTCGGGCAGCACGCAGACGCCAGTGCAGTTGACCGTCAGGAACCGGTCCAGCACCGCAATGTTGCAGGAATCGTCGCCGGCCAGGCGGTAGTAGCTTTGGTTTTTCACATCAAAAGACCCCCTTGCAGAGAATTCGGGAACAGTCGATTCCTCTATGCTCTCAGCGGATTGCTCTATGGTTTTTTAAGCGAAAATCTGTCAATATTTGATTATACATTCCGGATGCTGCTGAAAAATATTATACAGGAAAACCAACAGATTTGCAATCTTTTTCAGAAAAGGAGAATGAGCGCCATGAAAAAGTCCATCAATGCCTGGTCCATCCCGGACGAGGTCCCCTTTGCGGAAATGTTCCGGCAGATTTCGGAGGCCGGATACGACGGCATCGAGCTGAACCTGGACAGCCCGGGACGCTCCGCCCACAGCCTGACCATGGATTCCGGCCCCTCCCTTTTTGCCGAAATCCGCTCCCTTTCCGAAGAGTACCGCCTGCCGGTGTGCAGCATTTCCTCCTCCCTTTACGGGCCGGATACCCTGGGCTCCTGTGCGCCTGCGGGCCGGGAGAAGGGACGGGATTATGTCCGCAAGCAGCTGGAGTGCGCCCGGGAACTGGGGGCGGACGGCATCCTGGTGGTTCCGGGGGGAATCGGGCCGGAGGTTTCCGTCCAGAGGGCCTATGAAAACTGCCGGGAATCCCTGGGCGGCCTGACAGGGGAAATTGCCGCCGGAAAGGTCAAGGTGGGGCTGGAAAACGTGTGGAATAACTTTTTCGCCTCGCCTGCGGACATGCGGAATTTCATCGACGAGCTGGGATGCCCGAACATCGGGGCGTATTTCGATGTGGGAAATGTCATGATCTTTTCCTATCCCGAGCACTGGATTGAGATTCTGGGCGGGCGGATCGTCAAGGTTCATGTCAAGGATTTCCTGCGCACCGGCGCCAACGCGGGGACCTTTGTCAACCTGCTGGAAGGGAGCATTGACTGGAAGAAGGTCATGGACGCCCTGCGCCGCGCCGGCTACGACGGCTATCTGACCGCGGAGGTCTCCGCAATCCCGGAGCACCCGCAATTCCTTTACGACACCACCTGCATGGCGCTCCGGCGCATCTGCAGCCTGTAAAATCAGCGTTTGAGGAGGTTGTTTACCATGAAAAAACTTGCGATTATCGGATGCGGCGGCATCGGCACGTATCATCTGGGGCACTTTATGGAGTACAGGGACGTGGAGCTGGCGGGCTTCTGCGATCTGATTCCGGAACGGGCGGAAAAATTCGCGGAAACCGCCGGGTGCGGCCGGGCTTTTACCGACTACCGGGAAATGTATGATGCCGTCAAGCCGGACATGGTGTTTATCTGCATCCCGCCCACCTGCCACGGCGAAATCGAGCTGGAAACCATCCGGCGGGGCATCCACTTCTTTGTGGAAAAGCCGCTCACCCTGGACCTGGACCTGGCCCGCAGAATCCGGGACGCCGCCGAAGCGGCGGGCATTATCACCGCTTCCGGGTTCCAGTGCCGCTACAGCAACATTGTGCAGCCGACGGTTGATTTTATCCGCACGCATGAAATCCCCTATGTGGAATGCGCCCGCATGGGCGGCATCCCGGACACGCCCTGGTGGCTGAAAAAATCCCTGTCCGGCGGCCAGGCGGTGGAGCAGACCATCCACCAGTTCGACATCATCCGGTATGTGTTCGGCGAACCGGAAGAGGTCTTTTCCATGGCAACGCGGGGATTTGTCAAAGGCGTGGAGGGCTATGACACCGACGACCTCTCCACCACCATCGTCAAATTCCAAAACGGCGCGCTGGGCACCATCTCCACCGGATGCTACGCCGAAAACGGCGCCTGCTTTGACTCCAAAATCACCTTCAGCGCAAAGGATGCGCGGCTGGACCATTACATTATCGGGAAGGTGAACATTTACGGCGAGAAGCCCGCCCCGGCCAACGATTCCGGGCTGGTGGTCAAGGGCGACGGCACCATGCGCGGGGACGGCGCGGATGTTTCCACCATCCTGGACGACGGCACCGCCGGCGTTGTCTGCGACCGCACCTTTGTGGACGCAGTGCTGACGGGGGATGCTTCCAAAATTAAGTCTCCCTATCGGGACGCATTCCGCTCCGTTTCCTTTACGCTGGCCTGCAACAAGTCCATGGAAACCGGGCTTCCGGTCCGCGTAGAGCTGGATTGACCCAGCCATATTCCGAAAAAAGCGCAATCCCCCATCCTGTCTCCGGATGGGGGATTGCGCTGTAATTGCCGGCGATATGGTCAGAAGTTGCCGCCGTTCCAGCCCCAGTGGCTGTACTCGCTGTATTTGACGTAAATATTCTGCGGGCTGAGCCCCAGGACTTCCTCCAGGATGGCGGTCAGCCGGGCCGTCAGCTTTTCATAGGCGTCGTCGGAGGCCCCTCCGAACAGGGAAACGTCCACCATGGCCATGGGCTCCCGGCTGCCGCGGAACCACATGCGGCGGCTGTCCTCAAATTCCAGCATCAGCCACTCCTCGGTTTTTCCGGGGATGCAGGCGATGGCCCGGCCGAACTGCTCCTTCAGGGTTTCCTCCTGAGAGGGGGTGAGGGCGGTGCTGACGTGGGTGTGAATAAACGGCATAAATCTCATCCTTTCTGCGCAGTCGAAGCGCGTTCGTCAAAAGGCCCAGTTTCCGTCCCGGAAGATGGGGATTTCCCGGCCGTCTTTGGTGAAGCCGGTGATGGAAAGGTCGCCGGTGCCCAGCATGAAGTCCACGTGGGCGGCGGAATCGTTCATGCCCCGGGCCTTCAGCTCCTCCTCCGTCTGCTCCAGGCCGCCCTGCATGCACTCGGGGAAGCCTTTGCCGATGGCGAAATGGCAGGAGGCGTTTTCGTCAAAGAGAGTGTTGTAAAAGAGAATTCCCATCTCCGAAATGGGGGATTTGGTGGGGATCAGGGCGGCTTCCCCCAGATGGCGGGCCCCTTCGTCCGTTTCAATCAGGGCCTTCAGGGTATCGTACCCCTTTTCCGCGCCGAAATCCGTCACCGCGCCCTTTTCAAATTTCAGCCAGAAATTTTCAATGAGGGTGCCCTGGTAATTGAGGGGGAGGGCGCTGTAAACCACGCCTTCCGCCCGGTCCCGGTGGGGGGTGGCAAAAATTTCCTCGGTGGGCATGTTGGGGAAGTAATAGACGCCGTCCAGCGTCTCCGCGCCGCCGCCGGCCCAGCAGTGATTTTCCGGCATCCCGATGGTGATGTCGGTGCCCAGGCTGTTTTGATAATGGAGCCGGTCCAGCTGGAGGCTGTTCAGGTATTCGATGCGCTTCTGAAAGCTCTGACGGTGCTCCTCCCAGGCGGCCGCCGGGTCGGGCGTATCCACCCGGACCGCTTTCAAGATGGCTTCCCAGAGCTTTTCCACCGCCTCCTCCTCAGACAGGCCGGGGAACACCTTTTTCGCCCAGGCGGGGGAGGGGGCGGCGGCGATGCACCAGCGGTTCCTGCCCATGTCCAGCCCGTCGTAAAAGGGTTTGCAGACCTTGTGGACAGCCTTGATCCAGGCGGCGGGCTTTTTGGGGTCCACGCCGGCGAAGGCGTCCGGGTCGGCGGAGTCGATGGTCAGGAAGCCCGCGCCTTCCGCGGCGTACTCGTTGTTGTAGGCCGCAAACCAGCCGGGAACGTTTTCAAACTGGCTGTGCGGGGCGTAGTCATATTTCAGGCGGCTCAGGGTTTCGTCGCTCCAGCGGACGGCGACTTCCTTCGCGCCGGCCTTGTAGGCGCTTTCAGCGGCCAGCCGCACCAGGGGCGCAGCGGAAATGGGGGCGCTGATGCAGAGAATCTGCCCTTTCTGCAGGTTGATGCCGGAACGGACCAGAAGGTCCGCATATTTGGAAAGCAAATTTTGAAAATCCATAGAAACACTCCTTTTGCTCCGGACAGGCGGGGAATTTCAGCGGCGGGGGCCGCCGGCCGCCCGGACGATTTTTTCGCAGAGCTCCCGGTAGGAGATGCCGGCCGCGCGGGCTTCCTGGGGGAGCAGGCTCTGGGGCGTCATGCCGGGGAGGGTGTTGGCCTCCAGGCAGAAGGCGCGGCCCTCTTCGTCCGCCAGAAAATCCACCCGGGAGTAGAAGCCCAGCCGCAGAACCCGGTGGACCTCCTCCGCGCTGCGCTGCAGAAGCTCCCGCAGGGAGTCGGGAATTTGCGCCGGGCAGATTTCCTCGGTGAGCCCCTGCTGATACTTGTTTTTGTAGTCGTAGAACCCGGCCAGGGGACGGATTTCGATGACCGGCAGGGCTTTCCCGTCCAGGATGCCCACCGAAAATTCCCGGCCTTCGATTTTTTCTTCAATCAGGACGGCGTCCTCGTATTTTTTCGCTTCTTCCAGGGCAGACCGAAGCCCGGAAGGCTCCTCCACCATGGTGACGCCCACGCTGGAGCCGCAGCCGCAGGGCTTCACCACGCAGGGGAAGGAAATCCCCTCCGGCGGCGTTCCGGTTGAAAGGTCCAGCCGCTTCCAGTTCGGGGTTAAAATGCCGTTGGCCCGCAGAAGCTGCTTGGACAGGTCTTTGTCCATGGCCAGCATGCTTCCGACGCTGCCGGTGCCGGTGTACCGGATGCCCCAAAGGTCAAGGAGCGCCTGGAGCTGTCCGTTTTCCCCGATGGAGCCGTGAAGGGCCAGGAACGCCGCGTCCGCCGCCCGGCAGTGCTCCAGGATTCCCGGGCCGATGAGCGATTCCGGGTCGGGGGACATGGCGCGGACGGCGGCCAGGTCCGGCGCTTTTTCCGGGATTTGGAAGGAATAGGGCGGGGCTTCCCCCGATTTGCGGAACACAGGGGGAAAGTCCGGGTGATCCGTCCCCAAAAACAGGTCCAGCAGCATGACTTCGTGGCCGTTTTCCATCAAGGCGTTGGCAATCAGCGCCCCGGAGGAAAAGGAAACGTCCCGTTCCGGGCTGAGTCCGCCCGCCAGTACGACAATTTTCATCAAAACACCTCACAGCGTCAGATAAACCGGAGGGCGCCCGCAAGGAGCGCCCCGACCGGATGCAGTTTTGATTCAGCTGAGTTTTTCAATTCCCGCTTTCACGCGGCGGATGGTTTCCTCTTTGCCCAGCAGCTCGGCGATTTCGGTGCCGCCGCCGGGGGTGAACTGTTTGCCGGAAACCGCCACGCGCAGCGGCCAGAGGACATAGCCGTTCTTCACGCCCAGTTTGGCCACCAGCTCCGCCATGGCGGCGTTGATGGAATCCAGAGTCCAGTCGGAAAGGTTTTCCAGAACCGGCAGGATTTCCTTGAGCACCGTCAGGGAGGTTTCGGCGTTGGTTTTCATCTTTTTGTGGGTGTAAAGGGCGATGTCGTAGTCGGGGAGGCTGTCGATAAAGTCAATCTGCTCGGGAATGTCGGTGAACACCTCGGTGCGGGGCTGGAGAAGCTCCGCCAACAGGTTCAGGTCGAGGTCCTCCTTTTTGCATCCCTGGCGGATATAGGGCAGCGCGTCCCTGATGAAATCTTCCCGGGAAAGGCGGCGGATATAGACGCCGTTGATGGCCTTGAGCTTGGCGGGGTCGAAGATGGCGGGGGATTTGGAGATGCCGCTGACATCGAACTCCTGAATCAGCTCCGGCAGGGTGAAAATTTCGTTTTCCCCTTTGGGCGCCCAGCCCAGCAGGGCGATATAGTTGCTGACGGCGTCGTGGAGGTAGCCCTTGGCCACCAGGTCCTCAAAGGAGGCGTCGCCGTTTCTCTTGGAGAGCTTGTTGTTGGCGTCCTTCATGACGGGCGGGACGTGGATATACACCGGAATGTCCCAGCCGAAGGCTTCGTAAAGGAGGTTGTATTTGGGGGTGGAGGACAGGTATTCGTTGCCGCGGACCACATGGGTGATGCCCATGGTGTGGTCGTCCACCACGTTTGCGAAGTTGTAGGTGGGCATGCCGTCGGCTTTGATGAGGATCTGGTCGTCCAGCACGGAATTTTCCACCGTGATGTCGCCGAACACTTCGTCATGGAAGGTGGTGGTGCCTTCGGTGGGGCATTTCTGCCGGATGACGTAGGGGACGCCGGCAGCCAGCTTTTCCTGAACCTCTTCCTTGGAAAGGTTGCGGCAGTGGCCGTCGTATTTCGTGGGCATGCCGGAAGCGGTCTGAATCTTGTGGAGCTCCTCCAGGCGGTCCTTGTCGCAGAAGCAGTAATAGGCGTGGCCCATTTCCACCAGCTGCTCGGCATATTTCTTAAACATCCCCATCCGCTGGCTCTGGATATAGGGGCCGACGGGGCCACCGATATCCGGGCCTTCGTCCCAGATGAGGCCGGTTTTCCGCAGGGTGTTGTAGATGATGTCCACCGCGCCCTCTACATAGCGGGTCTGGTCGGTGTCTTCAATGCGCAGGATAAAGGTGCCGTTGTGCTTTTTGGCAATGAGGTAGGTGTAAAGCGCAGTACGCAGATTTCCGATATGCATATAGCCCGTCGGGCTGGGGGCAAACCGGGTGCGGACTTTTTTTTCTTCCATGGGTGATCTCCCTCCAACATTTTCTCGTTTCTATTGTACCTTCTTTCCCCGGGCCTGTCAAGCCCGGGAAAGGCCGGCGCCGGCAGGGTGCAGGCCATTTTTGGTGCCATACGGCTGAAAAGCGTTGACTTTTGTATACTGATGATAAGAAATCCTGTTTTCCGATAAAACCGGCAGTAGGGCAGGAGAGATAATAGGAAGATCGAATTTGCGGACATTGTGATTTTGGATGACGAGCTGAAAAAGCAGCGCACGCGCTGTCATATCGCTTATAAAAAAAAATGAAGAGACAGCCTGCCTTGAACCGCCGGGCGAATGCTGTCTGACGGAAAATAGGAAGAAAAAGGCGGAAGAGTGCAACGTCCATTATTACCGGCGAAAGGGCGCAGAGGCTGTTTTTGTGGTATTATTTTGACCCGCAGACCGCCCGGATGGCCACAGGCTGGCAGCTCATCGACGGCGGGTGGTACTACTTCCAGAGCTGGGGAGGCAGAACGGTGAACCAGTGGGTCTGCGGACTGGATGAAAAGTGGTACTACGTGGACGGAAACGGCCGGATGATGACCAACACCGTGACGCCGGACGGCTGCCGGGTGGATCAAAACGGCGTCCGGGTCTCCTAATCCTGCAGCATTGCTTCGATTTTTTCGTAAAACTCCGGAAAACGCTTGCGGAAGTTGAGGGGGCGGAAGGTTTGGGCGTCCACCCACCCGTGCAGGGTGGAACCGGTGCAGATGGGGCGTTCCTCCCCCGGACGCAGGACCTCGTAGCCGAAGCGGATGCGGGCGGCGGAAAGCTCGGAGACAAAGCAGCGGATCGTCAGTTCGTCCTCATAGCGGGAAACGCCGGTATAGCGGCATTCCAGCTGGGAAAGGGGGGTCATGACTCCCATTTTCTCCAGCTGGGAATAGGTGAGCCCCAGCTGCTTAATCCAGTCGGTGCGGGCGGCCTCGAACCAGATGGGGTAGACGGAATGATGGACAATGCCCATCTGGTCGGTTTCGGCGTAGCGGACGGTGATGCGGGTTTCGGTGGTCATACTCAGTTTCCTTTCATAAAAAAGGACACCGCGGGGTGTCCTTTTTCCATATTCATTATTTGGTTTCCCTGAACTTCCGGTAAGCCTGCCGCAGTTCTTCCGCCTTCTGCTCGGGGCAGGTGGGGTTGCACCAGGCGCCGACGCCGGTTTCGGAGGAAGCAAAGAACTGCTGCTTGTCGGCGGCGCGCATGGGGGGGAAGAATTCCACGTGGAAGTGGTACTCCGGATGCTCGCCGCTGTTGACGGGGGCGTTGTGCATGCACATCATGTAGGGGAAGGGCATGTCAAAAAGGGCGTCGTACATGCCGGCGCAGTCCCGGATGGTTTCGCCCAGGGCGTCCAGCTCCTCCGGCGTCATCTGCCCGAGGTCGGATACGTGGCGGTTGGCGGTGACATGGACGCCGTAAGTAATGGGGGAGAAGAAGGGGATGTAGACGGTAAAATGCTCATTTTGGAAAATAATCCGCCGTCCGTCCGCCTTTTCCTGGGAAAGCAGCTCGCAGAAGAGGCATTTCCCCTCTTTCTCGTAGTATTCCCCCGCGCCGTCCAGTTCTTCTTGGATTTTTTTCGGCAGGAAGGGGTAGCCGTAGGCCTGGCCATGGGGATGGGGCATGGTGACGCCCACCACATCGCCGCGGTTTTCAAAAATAAAGACATATTTGATGTTTTCGTCCGACCGCATATCATCGAAGCATTCCCGCCACATTTTGGCGAGTTTGTGGACGTGGGGGTCGTCCAGGTCCTTTAAAAAGGCCCGGTGCCGGTCGGAGTAGAGCAGCACCTCGCAGCGCCCGTAGCAGGGGCGGGTTTCAAAAAGGCCGCCCGCCACATCGTCCGGCGCGGGAGGGTCCTGCCGGAGGGCGGGGAAATCGTTGGGGTAGCGCAGGACGTCAAACCCTTCGTCCGGCACTTTTCCGGAGCCGGGGCAGAAGGGGCACCAGTCCTTCGGCATCTGGGGGCGGGCCTGCCGGTGGGAAGCCACCATGACCCAGTCTTTCGTGATGGGGTTGTAACGCAGTTCAGCCATGCGGATCATCCTTTCTTGTTTTTGTCTGATACCGGTATTGTCGGACGGAGCTTACAGAACCTGCACGCCGCCCATGGGACGGATGGAGAGAATGTGGCAGCTGCCTTCCCCGAATACGGCTTCAATCTCCCGGCGGAATTCTTCCACCTTGTCAAAGGGGACAAAGTTCTGGGTGGTGCCGCCGAATCCGCCGCCGTGGACCCGCCAGGCCCCGCAGCCGTCCAGCACCTGCTCGGCGATGGCCAGCGCCACGCTCATGCCCTGCTCCTCCGGAGCGGAGCTGGCGTAGACGTTCTGGAGATAACGGAAGGAGGAATTGCCCGATTCGATGATGAGCTTTTTGAAGGCGCCGTAGTCCCTGGCGCGGACCGCGTCCACGATTTTGCCCACGCGCTCATTTTCATTCACAAAGTGGAAAGCCCGCAGGAAGGCCCGGTCGCCGAATTTTTCCCGGATGGCGGGGGCGTTTTCCAAAAGCTCCCGGCAGGTGACGCCGCGGAGGAATTCCTTCCCGAAGAAGGAGGCAACCTGCTTCATCTCGGCGGGAATGGCGGCGTATTCGTGGGTAAGGTCCGCATGGTTGCCGCCCACATCCACGATGCACAGGGCGCATCCCATGTCTGCCATATCGAATTCCATCTGCTCGATGACGGGGTTTTCCGTGTCCGCGAAATCGATGGTGATAACGCTGCCCACAGAGCTTGCCATTTGGTCCATGAGGCCGCTGGGCTTGCCGAAGTAGACATTTTCCGCGTACTGGGCGTATTTGGCGATTTCCACAGCGTCCACCGAACCGCCGTTGTAGGTGTGGCTCAGGATCGTGCCTACCAGCACTTCAAAGGCAGCGGAAGAAGAAAGGCCGGAACCCTTGAGCACATTGGAGGTGGTGTAGGCGTCCAGTCCCCCGATTTTGTGGCCCTTCTGAACAAAACGGGCGGCAACGCCGCGGATCAGGGCGATGGCTTTGTTGTCCTCCTCGGGCTTTACTTCCAGGTCGCCGGTTTCGACGGTGTCCATCTTGTAGCCTTTGGATTTGATGCGGATCAGGCCGCTGTCATTGGCGGAGACCACGGCGATGACATCCAGATTGACGCTGGCGGCGACAACCCGGCCGTGGTTGTGGTCGGTGTGGTTGCCGGCGATTTCGGTGCGGCCGGGAGCGGAGAAAAGAGTCAGGTTTTCGCGGTCGCCGTAAAGCTCGGTGAAAGCGTCCACCGCTTCACAGTAGCGGGTTCTTTGGGCGGAAATCTGGTCCGCGCCGTAAAGGCTTTCCAGCTTTTCGTCCAGCCTGCCGGCGGCAATCCATTCTTTTAAAGCAGCAGCATTCATGGGGAATCCTCCTCACATCAGTTCAAAATCATCTGGAAACATGGGAAAAACTTTTGTTACTTCCATCATAACGCAAAGCCCGTCCCCGCGCAACAGGCGGAAGTATCGAAAACATGGATTTATCTTGCATTTTTTTGAAAAATAGGCTACAATATTATATAGAAAGGCAGAAGGGAGGGGGATGATGGACAAGGATGCGTTTAAATTCTCCTACAAAATCGCCAGCAAGGAAAACCTGTCCCTGAACGTGTACAATACGGGATATCAGCACTGCGAACCCGGCTACACCTGGGGGCCGGCCGCCCGGGATCATTACCTGTTTCATTTGGTGACGGAAGGGCGGGGGCGGCTGACTGTTCCGGAGGGGGAATTCCCCATCGGTCCCGGCTGCCTGTTCCTTATCCGGCCCGGCGAGATTGTGACCTATGCGGCGGACGAGGCGGAACCCTGGTTTTACTGGTGGGTGGGCTTCAACGGCGCGGAGGCGCACCGGCTGGTGCAGTCCACCCCCTTTTCGGGAGGCGGGCGGATCTGGTATCCGGAGGACGGGGAAAAGATCCGGCGGAGGCTGCTGGACATTTATGACGCAAGGGGAGGCACCCCGGCCCATGAGGCCCGGATGCTGGGGCGGCTTTACCTGTTTCTGGGCGAACTGATGGAACAGGCGCCGGCCAGGCGGGACACCACCGCCCGGCAGTATGCGGACAAGGCCGCCGGCTTTATCAGCCGCAATTTCAGCCACGACATCACCATCGCCGACGTGGCGGACTTTATCGGAATCAGCGAGAGCCATCTTTACCGGGTTTTTTCGGCGGAGCTCGGGATTGCGCCCGCCCAATTCCTGATCCGGTGCAGGATCAATGAAGCCGCCGCCATGCTGCGGAGCACCGCCATGTCGGTGGGGGAGGTGGCGGCCTCCTGCGGGTTCCGGGACCCGCTCTATTTTTCCAGGGTATTCCGCAGGATTCAGGGGGTCCCGCCCAGGGAATACGCCAGGGCTGTCCGCGAAAACGGCGGAAACGGGCGGAGCGGGGAGCGTCAGGACGGAAGAGAAGGGGTCTGAAAAAGGAGAAAAACGGAGGCGGCAGATGGCCGGATTCTCCGCAGAAGGATGGA
This sequence comes from Candidatus Merdivicinus intestinavium, assembly GCA_018713245.1. Lineage (GTDB taxonomy): Bacteria > Bacillota > Clostridia > Oscillospirales > Ruminococcaceae > Merdivicinus > Merdivicinus intestinavium. The sequence goes on along the minus strand of DVFM01000030.1, from coordinate 937 downwards.
AAATGAAAAAAATCCAAATAATTGGAAAATATCCCTTGACAAGCCGTGGGACTTGATGTATAATGATAAACTGTATCAAAATGGATATTTGTGCCTTGTTTGTAACCCCTCTGTGTATATTGGCGCAAATTCGGTAGGTTGATTTGTGTAAAAAATCAATTGACTTGGAAAATGATATTGTATCGATTGCACAAACAGGGTGGAAGAGGCTGCGAAGCGGAAAGCAAGTTTTTATTTTTCCGGGCAGAATGGGAAGGAAATTCGGCCGGGAAAGGTAAAAACTTGTGTTTTGCGTCCTCTTGAAATAGATGAATGGAGTGATGAAAGCCTATGGTGAATGTCAAGCCTGTGCAGCTCGGAAAAAACACCCGTATGAGTTTCGCGCACATTCGTGAGGTTTTGGAGATGCCGAACCTCATTGAAGTGCAGGTCAATTCGTACAAATGGTTTCTGAATCAGGGGCTTAAGGAAGTGTTCAGCGATATCTCCGCGATCACGGACTATACGGGCAACCTGGTTTTGGACTTTGTCGATTACCGCCTGGAAGAAACCCCCAAATACTCGGTGACGGAATGCAAGGTGCGCGACGTGACCTATGACGCCCCTCTCCATGTGCGGGCACGCCTGCTCAACAAGGAAACCGGCGAAGTGAACGAGCAGGAAATCTACATGGGAAATTTCCCGCTGATGACCGAAAGCGGCACCTTTATCATCAACGGCGCCGAGCGCGTCATTGTCTCCCAGCTGGTCCGTTCTCCCGGCGTTTATTACGATGACGCCTTCGACAAGACCGGTAAGAAGCTCTTTAAATCCACAGTCATCCCCAACCGCGGCGCGTGGCTGGAGTACGAAACCGATTCCAGCGATATTTTCTACGTCCGCAGTGACAAAAACCGCAAAATCCCGGTAACCGTCTTTATCCGCGCGCTGCTGCGCG
>DVFM01000029.1 GCA_018713245.1 Candidatus Merdivicinus intestinavium | reverse complement strand
AACCTTACCCCGGCACAGTGCGCCGGACTCAGGCTATCCAAAAAGCGCAAACGGGAGTTTCTGCTCGTTGCGTAGCGATATTGGCTGATTTCGGGTCCTAATTTTTTCATATTTACTTTACAGTGCCCATTATATTTGCAAATTGTGAAAAATTCAAATGTACGGGTATAAAATTCGCAATATATGAGTTGGAGGTAACACCATGACAACGCAAACATAAAAAGCAGTTGCCGATTTATCCGGTAGAAGCGACATTTATGCTGGTAAGAAAACACAATAAAAGCCTTGACTTTCCACCGGTGGTGTGTAAGCTGTGACTCACACAAGGCACAAGCCCCAAAAACGAAAGGTGGAAGTAATAATGAAAACAGGAAAAATCACAGCAAAACTGAGGGACGCGGTTCCGGTTTGCCTTATGGTAAACGGTGAGGAAGTCAAGCGGTACAAGAATATCGAGCTGCCGGACGAGCTGAAAGAGGTAGAAATGACCGACTTCCATTTCAACGTACACATGGACGGGAAGATCACCTTTGAAATCCACTATGAAGAAGGCGCACTGCCGGAAGTATTCCCGGAGGCCCGCATCAGAGTAAGCCGGGCGGCGAAGGCCGCAGCCAAAGCCGCCGCACAGGAAAGCACAGAGGTTATGGCCGTGGAGGCTGCCAAGCCGGAAATAGAGGCCACGCCGCAAGAAAGCCCACAAACCAACGAAATCCCGGCAGAAAAGCCCGAAGAGCCTACCACGGTGGGAAATGAGCCGGAAGGTATCAAGGCAGCCTACAATGTGACTGGTGTGCGCCGCAAAGAACTTGTGGCAGCAATCGGCGAATTTACCGGCGCGGAACCGGAATACAAGGCAGCCCCCAGCTTTGCCTATGAAATCGGCGAGTACACGGTAGATAAGGACGGAACCCTGACCGGCCCAGAGAATCCGGCGCTGATCGAAAGCTTGAAAGAACAAGGCTTCATTGCCGCAGAATAAAGCGAGAAGGCCTCGCTTCGGCGGGGCTTTTCCTGTCCTCAGTAAAAAAAGATATGTTTTAAGGCTTTTAGAGCTTGCTTTTTCACCCGCGGTGTGTAAGATGTCAGTCACAGAAAGCAAAACATATCTTTAAGGGGGACGCAATCATGCTGCAAATATCTGCAATCGTAAGAAAAACCGAGAAAATGTTTGACCTGTTCAACGAGCATTTTTACGATGGCGAGCTGAACTGCCCGGCCATCACTGTATCGCCGGACGGAGGGCGCGGGGCTTACGGCTGGTGCAGTATCAACGAGATATGGAACGCCAGCGGCGAGAAGTATCGGGAAATCAATCTTTGTGCCGAATACCTTGACCGGCCCATCTTTGAGCTGGCAGCCACGCTCCTGCATGAAATGGCGCATCTCTACAATCTGGTGCATGGCATCCAGGACGTAAGCAACAACGGCTATTACCACAACCAGAAATTCAAAGCCACCGCTGAGGCCCATGGCCTGCACATTGAAAAGCACGCAAAGTATGGCTGGACGGTAACGACGCTGGCCCCGGAAGCGGAAGCATGGATCAGAGAAACCTTGGGTGAGGACAAAATCAACGCCAGCCGCTTGCCGGTGGAAGGCACCACCAAGGGCGGAAGCAAGAAATCCATCAACCGCAGCATCAAATATGTCTGCCCCTGCTGCGGTACCATCATCCGGGCAACGCGGGAAGTTCATGTAATCTGCGGGGATTGCGGAGAGCCATTCGAGCGAGAATAAGATAAAAGCGGGAGCCGAGAGGTTCCCGCTAAGTTGTTCTCGTTGAAAAAAGAGGTAGTATCATTGCACTGGAAGGGGGTGTGCAAAAATGGGCCTTCAACCGCTGATATAGCCGCTATCAGGACAAGCGGGCCGATGGCGGCCTATTCCGCCAAGTCCCCAGAAAACAGAAAAAGTCCGGAAAGCCCATAATACCGGGCTTTCCGGACATAGATACAAAAACAGCCCTCCGATCTGGAAGGCTGTTTTTGTATCAAAGGATGTTCCTTAATATGGTGCGGATAGCAGGACTTGAACCTGTATGACCGTGAAGTCACTAGAACCTGAATCTAGCGCGTCTGCCAATTCCGCCATATCCGCATATTCTGTTCCGGCAGCCTGCAAATGGTGCGGGCGGCGGGACTTGAACCCGCACGCCGAAGCAATGGCTCCTAAAACCATCGTGTCTGCCATTCCACCACGCCCGCGGGCTACTTCAATACTATACCACGATTTCAGGCATTTGTCAAGACTTTTTTTCAAAAAATTCCGGATAACATCCCCGATATTCTTCATAAAGGGGGCTGTCCTCCGCTAAGGCGGACAACCCGGCCTCTCCAGCAATATCGGAATGCTCCGCAGCAGTCCGGAATGTATCCAGCTCTTCCGGGATATAGACATGGCGGTTCCCGGAATCGGCGCAGCCTGTGAAAAGGCAGAGAACCGCGAGAAGCAGCCGCCAGCGAATCTTCAGAGAGGGCCTTCCTTTTCCAATCGCGAAACCCTTATCGGAAAAACAATTCCGCCTGCCGGGCATCCTCCGCCACCTGACAGAACAGCGTCTCCACATCCGGGAATTTCTGCTCGGGGCGGAGAAACCGGTGAAAGGAGGTCACAACCCGCTGCCCGTACAAATCCCCGGAAAAGCCGAAAAGGGTCGTCTCCGCGGAAGGGGCGTCCTGCCCGCCCAGCGTCGGCTTTCGGCCGATATTGGCGACGCCGCGGTAGACGCCGCCATCTTCCGTCCGGCAGAGCACGGCATACACGCCGCAGCGGGGAAGCAGGTCCCCCGGCGCATACAGCTGATTGATGGTGGGATAGCCCATCTTTCTGCCCAGCTGCCGCCCGTGGGAGACGGGGTAATCAATGGCGTAGGGTTCCCCCAGCAGCCGGGCCGCCTCCTCCATCTCCCCGTCCCGAAGCAGGCGGCGGATGCGGGTGGAACTGACGGGCAGGCCGCCGTCCAGAACCGCCGGGACCGCGTGAAATTCCACGCCCGCTTCCGCGCAGAGGCGGCGCAGAAGGGTGCAGTCCCCGGCGGCGCCTTTGCCGAAACGAAAATCCTCGCCGCAGAATACCGCTGCCGCCTTCAGCCGGTCCCGCAGTATATGCTCGAAAAATTCCTCCGGCGAAAGGCCGCGGAAGGCCGAAAAGGGCGGCTCGCATTCCAGCGCAATCCCCAGCTTTTCTAAGATCGCTTCCTTCCGGGTTGCGGTGAGAATATTGGCAAAATCCGGCTTGGTGGCCTCCTCGGGACTGCTGAAGGAGAAGGTGAAAACTGTGGGGAGCAGCCGGGGCGCGCAGGCCGCAGCCGCCCCGAGGACGGCGCGGTGGCCCAGATGCAACCCGTCAAACAGCCCCAGAGCGACAGCGGAGGGACGGGATAAAACGGGGATTTCGCGGCAGTATTCCATGTCTGTCAGCTCCTTTGCGGGAATAATTTCTCAATGGTCAGTTCCATTTTCTCCAGGTTGCAGGACGCAAGCCCTAAAAAGGCGCCGTTTCCGTAAACGGAATGAAGGCCGTCCGCCCTGTCGCAGCGCACGCGGTTTAAGTCCAGGCGCACGCCGTTTGCAAACATCCGCGCCTGGACGGCGCTGAGATGAATGGCGGGCAGCTCGCGGAACAGCGTCTCCACCGGCCGGAGCAGGCCGGGGAAACGCCCCTCGTCCGCCGCCTGCTGCGCCTCCTCCAGCGTGACGCAGTCGTCCAGGGCAAAGCCCGCCGCCTCCGTCCGGACCAGGGAGGACATGACCGCCCCCATGCCCAGAAACTGCCCCAGATCGTGGCAGAGGGTGCGGATGTAGGTCCCGGCGGAGCACTGCACGTCCAGCACGGCCTCCCGCGCCTGTTCGTCATAGGAGAGCAGGCGCAGCCCGGCGATGGTAATTTCCCGGGGCTTGCGCTCCACCTCGATTCCCTTCCGGGCCAGGTCATATAAGCGCTGCCCGTTCACCTGGACCGCCGAATACATGGGCGGCAGCTGGCTGATTCTGCCGGTAAAACGGGGGAGCGCCGCCTCCAGCGCTTCCCTGGAAAGGGGGGCGGGGTTTTCGCTCAGAATGCTGCCCCAAATGTCCTGGGTGTCCGAGATGAGGCCGAACTTTACCCCCGCCGTGTACCGCTTGTCCGTGTCCGGCAGAAGGCCGCAGGCTTTGGCGGCGTTTCCGAAAAAGATGGGCAGGACGCCGGTGGCCATGGGGTCCAGGGTGCCGCTGTGGCCGATTTTCCGGGTGCCGCTGATGCCCCGGAGCCTGGCGATGACGTCGAAGGAGGTGTATTTCTGGGGCTTGCAGATGCAGAGAACGCCGGTCAGGCCGGTGTCGGGACGTTTGGTCATGCGGTTTCCTCCAAAGCCCGGCCAACAGCTCCCAAAAGCAGCGTCTTGACCTCATCCAGCGAACCGGAGATGGTGCATCCCGCCGCCCGGAGATGTCCGCCGCCGCCAAACAGTTTGCAAAGCTCCGAAACGTTGACCCGGTCCACCGAGCGCATGGAAATTTTGTATTCCCCCGGGCCGCGCTCCTTGATGGTGATGCCCACTTCCACGCCCTCCAGCTTGCGGGGAAGGGCGGCAAGGCCGTCTGCGTCCGCTTCCGATACGCCGCAGCGGGCGTACATCTCCTGGGTGAGGACAATCAGCGCGGCCTGCCCCGCAAAATGCACTTCCATCCCGTTGAGCGCCTCCCGTTCGATGGCGAATTCCCCGGCGGTTTTGGTGTCAAACACCCGCTTGCCGATCTCAGCGTAATCGCAGCCCAGTTCCATCATCCGGGCGGCAAGCCGGTGGGTGCGGGGGGTGGTGTTGGAAAATTTAAAGCAGCCGGTGTCCGTCGCCATGCCGGTGTAGAAGCAGGCGGCCATCTGCGCCGAGAAGGGGACGCCCAGTTCCTGCGCCAGCAGGCAGACCACCTCGCAGGCGGCGGCGGAATCCGCTTCCAGCAGGGTGCGCCTGGCGAAATAGGTTTGGGAGGGGTGATGGTCCACGGCAAGGTCAACCCTGCCCAGATACTCCTGCAGGCCCTCCCCGAAAAGCTGCTCGTCGGCAATGTCCACGGAAACTACGGTTTTGGGGGAAAAAGCCTCCTCCCGATACCCCTCCGCCAGAAAGCGGAGCTTGTGGGGCAGAGGGTCGCTGCACCGCACCGCCGCCCGCTTTCCCAGCGCGCGCAGGGCGTGCCAAAGGCCGTACCCGCAGCCCAGCGTGTCGCCGTCCGGATTGCGGTGGCAGAGAATGACGATGTCGTCCGCTTCCCGCAGAAAAGCGGCGGCCTCTTTCATTGAAATATCCATTTGTTCACCCCTCCTTCCGCATCAGTCCTGTTCCCCGGAGTGGGGCTCTTCCTCATCCAGGTCGTGCAGGATCTGATTGATTTTGGCGCTGTAGGCGATGGAGCCGTCGGCAATAAAGTGGAGCTCCGGGCATTTGCGCAGATGGAGCCGGTTGCTCAGCTCCCGGCGAAGGAAGCCGGAAGCGGAATTCAAGCCCTTGATGGATTCCTTGGTGGCGGCTTCGCCCTCTAAGGCCGAAACGTTTACCTTGCAGTGGGATAAATCGCCGGAAACCTCGCAGCGGACGATGCTGAGCATTTTGGAAATGCGGGGGTCTTTCAGTTCCCGGATCAAAAGGCTCAGTTCCCGTTTGATATCTTCGGACAAACGCCCGATTTTAAAGCTGGCCATAAGGCCCTCCTTTCTTTGGTCGGATAG
>DVFM01000028.1 GCA_018713245.1 Candidatus Merdivicinus intestinavium | reverse complement strand
CGGCCGCAGCATGGTCAATGTGGTCACCAAGGCCATTGAGCTCGGCTACCTCACCATGCCCAAGGACATTCTGATCGACATCGACAACATCGGCCGCTACCCTGCAAACCGCCTGGTCATCTGCACCACCGGCAGCCAGGGCGAGCCGCTGTCCGCCCTGTCCCGCATGGCGGCGGGAGAGCACCGGAAGGTGAGCGTCACCGCAAACGACTATATCATCATCTCCGCCAACCCCATCCCCGGCAACGAAAAGCACGTCACCCGGGTTATCAACGACCTTCTGAAGCTGGGCGCGGAGGTCATTTACAAGTCCATGTACGAGGTCCACGTTTCCGGCCACGCCTGCCAGGGGGACCTGAAGATGATGCTTGCCATCACCAGGCCCAAATTCTTTATCCCCGTCCACGGCGAATACAAGCACCTGCGGGCCCACGCCCAGATCGCCCGCGAAATGGGCATGGACCCCGACCGCATCCTCATCGCCGACATCGGCCAGGTCATCGAGCTGGATGCCGAAGCCATGCGCCAGACCGGCGCCGTGGAAGCCGGGCGGGTCTTTGTGGACGGCTACGGCGTGGGCGACGTGGGCTCCATCGTCCTCCGGGACCGCCAGCACCTGGCCCAGGACGGCCTGATTATCGTGGTGGTCACCATCGAGAGCGAATCCGGGGCGGTTGTGGCCGGGCCGGACATTGTCTCCCGCGGATTTGTGTATGTGCGGGAGTCCGAAGCGCTGATGGAGGAGGCGCGCCAGCTGGTGAAGCGGGCGCTGGACGACTGCCAGGACAAGAATATCCGGGAGTGGAGCGCGCTGAAAATCAGCATCAAGGACCAGCTTTCCTCCTTTATTTACAAAAAGACCAAGCGCGACCCCATGATCCTCCCCATTATTATGGAGATTTAAGGGAAAAGAAACAAAATTTGCCCCGCCGGGCTTGCAATGGCGGGGCAAATCCCTTATAATAAAAGAATGGGCAGGCATACCCTCCCGGCCGGACGCCGGAAAATGCCTGCGAAATGAGGAGAAAGGGTTCGGGTGCGATGAAGAATAAACAGGTCGGCAGCCTGAAGGCCTGTCTGGCGCTGCTGGCGGCAGTCAGCCTGATTCTGGCGGGAATCACATGGTTTCTGAATCCGGTGGTCTGTTATGTCGCCCTTCCGGCGGCAGCGGCGGCCAGCGGCTTTGCGGTGTGGCAGATTGTCCACATGCAAAGCCGGCTGCGAGGCTTCCTGGAAAAATCCATCGGGCAGATGACCGCCAGCCAGCGGCGGTTTATGCAGGAATTCCCCCTTCCCGCCATCTTGGTCAACGGAGAGCGGGAGATTATCTGGTATTCCGACAAATTCCGGGAACAGATTGCCGGGGGGCAGGACCTTTACGGCTTTGACCTGAACCGGCTGACGGCGGAAAAACTGGAGGACCTGTGCCAGCCGGAGGGAAGGGAGATCCTCTGCGGCGGGGGATGGTACCGCGTTTACGGCACCAGGCGCCAGGAAAACGGCGTAGACCTTTACGTCCTTTATTTTGTCACCATCGACAGACTCCATCAGGAGGCGGAGCTTTACCAGCTCACCCGCCCGTCGGTGATGCTCATTATGCTGGACAACTACGGCGAGGTCATGCAGCACGCCAAGGAAAGCGAAAAATCTCGGATTTTAGGGGCCATCGACTCGACGCTGGAGGATTTTATCAGCTCCATGACCACCAGCTTCATCAAGCGGTATGACGGCGACAAATTCCTCATTGTGGTGGAGGAGCGCCACCTGGACAAGATTGTGGAAGGGCGCTTCAAGATTCTGGACGATATCCGCAAAATCCAGACCGACGGCAATATCCCCGTCACCCTCTCCATCGGCGTCGGCCGCGGGGAGGAAACCCTCGCCCAGAGCGAGGCCGCGGCCCGCCAGGCGCTGGATATGGCGCTGGGGCGCGGCGGCGACCAGGCGGCCATCAAAAACCAGTCCATGTATGAATTTTACGGCGGCGTCTCCAAGGGCGTGGAAAAGCGCACCAAGGTCAAGACCCGCATCGTGGCCAACGCCCTTTCCGAGCTGATCCAGAATGCCGACCGTGTGCTGGTTATGGGTCATAAATTCGGGGACCTGGACTGCGTGGGAGCGGCGGTGGGCCTCGCCTACGCCATCCGCACCATCGGCAAGCAGGCGGACGTGGTCATCGACCGGGAAAAAACCCTGGCCAACGGCGTGGTGGAAATGGTCACCAAGGAGGGCTGCGGCAACCTCTTCGTCAATCCCTCCGACGCCCTGTTCAACATCACCGAGGACACCCTCCTCATCATCTGCGACACCCACACGGTGAACCTGGTGGAATCCGCCGACATTTACAACCGCTGCAAGACGGTGGTTGTCATCGACCACCACCGCAAGATGGTCAACCACATCGACAACGCGGTGATTTTTTACCACGAGCCCTACGCCTCCTCCGCTTCGGAAATGGTGACCGAGCTCATCCAGTATATGGGGGACAACTGCCGCATCAACGCGGTGGTGGCCCAGGCGCTGCTTTCCGGCATCATGCTGGACACCCGGAATTTCGTCCTCCGCACCGGCGTGCGGACCTTTGAGGCGGCGGCTTACCTCCGGCGCATCGGGGCGGACACCATCACCGTCCGCAAGCTCTTTTCCAGCACCATGGATTCCTACCAGCGCCGCAGCCGCATTGTGGCGGCGGCCCAGATTTACAAGAAATGCGCCGTGGCGGAAAGCGACTTCTACTCCGACGACATGCGCATCGTGGCGCCCCAGGCGGCGGACGAGCTGCTGGGCATCGACGGGGTGGACGGCTCCTTCGTCCTGTATGAAAAGGACGGGACCATCAGCATCTCCGCCCGGTCCATGGGGGCCATCAATGTCCAGATTATCATGGAAAGCCTGGGCGGCGGCGGCCACCATACCATGGCCGCCACCCAGATCCGCGGCATGGAGATGGAAAAGGTCAAGCAGATGCTGCTGGAGGCCATTGATAAATATTACGAAACCCATCCGGCGTCCTGAACGGACACCGGGGCTGCGTTTTCAAAAACTGCGGGATTTTGACGGGGTTCCCCGTTTCTCCCCTGCTGATCCAAAGAAAGGAAGTTTCTCATGAAAGTAATTTTAACCCAAGACGTCAAAGGCAGCGGCAAAAAGGGCGACCTGGTGGAAGTGGCGGACAGCTACGCCCGCAACTTCCTCCTCCGCAAGGGGATGGCCATTGAGGCAACTCCTGCCGCGATCAACAATAAAAAGACCCAGGACGCCGCCAAGGCCCACCACGCCCAGGTGGAGCTGGACGCCGCTGTCGCCAACCGGGACCGGCTCCACGGCAAGAGCGTCACCGTCACCGCCAAGGCGGGGGCCGGCGGCAAGCTGTTCGGCGCGGTGACCTCCAAGGAAATCGCGACGGCGCTGAAAGCGGAATACAGCCTGGATGTGGATAAGAAAAAGATCGCCGTGGACGGGGAGATTAAGGCCTTCGGCACCTACTCCTTTGACCTGAAGCTCCACAACGGCGTGGTCGCCGCCATGAAAGTGGTCGTGAAGGAAGCGTAAACATCAGCCGGTTGCGTAGGGGGCGGCCCTTGTGGTCGCCCTTCTCGTTCTGTTTATAAAGCGCCGCGGGGAGGGATAACATGGACGAAGCGGTCAACGAATACGGGCAGAATCTGCCCTACAGCCTGGAAGCGGAGCAGTCGGTGCTGGGGTCCATCCTCATCGACCCGGAAAAGCTGTCCGACGTGATGAATATCATCAAATCCCCGTCGGTGTTCTACACCAAGGCCCATCAGGAGCTGTATGCCCTGATGCTCAAAATGTTCGGGGAATCAAGGCCCATCGATTTTGTCATCCTGCTGGAGGAGGCCGGGAAGGCCGGCGTGTTCGACACCGAGGACGCCGCCAAAACCTACCTCCTCCACCTGATGGAGATGGTGCCCACCACCGCAAACCTTTCCAACTACTGCGAGATTGTGGTGGAAAAATACTTCCTGCGCAGCCTTCTGGACACGGCGTCGGACATTGCGGCGTCGGTCCGGGAGGGGGAGGGGAGCGCGGATTCCCTGCTGGATGCGGCGGAACAGAAAATTTACGACATCCGACAGGGCCGCCAGTCCTCCGAGCTCACCCCCATCAGCGAGGTCATCATCGGGGTGTACGACGAGATTTACCAGATGCATTCCCGCACCGACAGCCAGTACACCGGCCTGCCGTCGGGCTTTACCGGCCTGGACGCCCTGCTTTCCGGCCTCAACAAATCGGACCTCATCCTGCTGGCGGCCCGCCCCGGCATGGGAAAGAGCGCCTTCGCCCTCAACATCGCCGCCAATGTGGCGCTGAAAAACGACGTGGATGTGGCGGTTTTCTCGCTGGAAATGTCCAGCCCCCAGCTGGTTTCCCGTATGCTCTGCTCCGACGCCTCCATCCCCAGCGACAAGCTGCGCACCGGCCACCTGGACACCGAGGAATGGGCGCGGCTGGCGGTTTCGGCCCAGCGCCTGAGCGGGACGCGGATTTTCCTGGACGATTCGGCGGGCATGACCGTTTCCCAGATGAAGGCCAAGCTGCGGCGGCTCAAGAATCTGGGGCTCATTGTGGTGGATTACCTCCAGCTCATGGGGTCCGGCTCCCGGATTGAAAACCGCGTGCAGGAAATTTCCATGATTACCCGGAGCATGAAGATCATGGCCAAGGACCTGAACGTCCCCATCCTCTGCCTTTCCCAGCTTTCCCGCGCCGCGGAGCAGCGCCAGGGCCACCGCCCCATGCTTTCCGACCTGCGGGATTCCGGCTCCATCGAGCAGGACGCCGACATCGTACTGTTTTTGTTCCGCGAGGGATATTACGCCGACGAGGAGAGCGACCAGCCGGTGAACCCCAACACCGCCACCTGCATCGTGGCCAAGAACCGCCACGGCTCGGTGGGCGACGTCATGCTGGGCTGGCAGGGGGAATACACCCGCTTCAACAATGTGGAGTTCTACCGCGATGAGCAATAGGAGAAACGCCGGGCGGCTGGAGGAAAAGTTCCTGCTGGCGCTGACGGAGGGCCGGCGGGTGGTGGCCGGGGTTTCCGGCGGGGCGGACTCCATGGCGATGCTCCATTTCCTGTGGGAAAGCGGGGCAGACGTCCTGGCCGCCCACTTAAACCACTGCCTGCGGGGGGCCGAAAGCGACGGGGACGAGGCGTTTGTCCGGGAATTCTGCCGGGAAAGGGGCATTCCGTTTCGCGCAAGGCGGGCGGATATCGCCGCCCTGGCCCGCCGGGACGGGCTGGGGGAGGAGGAATGCGGCCGCCGGGAGCGGTATGCCTTCCTTTTGGAACTGGCGGGGGAGGACGCGGTCGTCGCCACCGCCCATACCCTTTCCGACCAGCTGGAAACCATGCTGTTCCGCCTGGCCAGGGGGACCGGGCCGGACGGGCTTTCCGGCATCCCGGAACAGCGGGGGAGGGTGGTCCGGCCGCTCCTTTGCTGCACCCGGGAGGAGGTGGAGGATTACTGCCGCCGCCGGGGAGTCCCCTGCCGGCAGGATTCCACCAACCGGGACCCCCGCTACGCCCGCAACCGCATCCGGCTGGAGGCGGTCCCGGCGCTGAAGCGGGTGAATCCCGCCGCGGAGCTTCACGCGGGCCGGCTGGCCGCCGCCCTTTCCCGGGACCGGGATTATCTGGAGGGGGAGGCCGGGCGCCTGCTCCGGAAGGCGGAAATTCCCGGCGGCCTGCTGGCGGAGCCTTTGCAGGAGGCCCACCCGGCCCTTTCAAGCCGCGCCTTGGCCGCCTATCTGGCCCGGAACGGCGTGCAGGCGGATTCCTTCCTGCTGGAGGACGGAGGCCGGCTTTTGAAGGGGGAGCTTTCCCGGCTGAATCTGCCGGGGGGAAGATGGCTCGTCCTTCGCCGGGGCGTCCTGTCCGTGGAGGAGCCGCCGCGGGAGGAACCGCCTTTTTTCCGGGAAATTCCGCTTCCGGACCGGCCGGAGGGAGAAGTCTTTCTGGGCGAAATCGCGCTGCCGGGCGGAAAAACGGCGGAGCTTTGGTGTATTCCCGCCGGACAGCTTGAAAAAAACAAGAAAATTTATAAAAACGACTTAATTTTTTCGCTTGATTATGATACAATAATGGGGAACCTGAGATTCCGCGGCCGGATGGCCGGGGACCGGCTCTGCCTTCCCGGGCGGGACGCTTCCCGGCTGCTGAGAAAAATGTACAGCGAATCCGCCCTGCCTTTGCCGGAACGGAGGCGGGCTGCTGTGGCGGCGGACGATGCGGGGCCCGTCTGGGCCGAGGGCATTGGGCCCGCCCACCGGTGCGCCGTGCGTCCCAAAACCCGCCGGGCGCTGATCCTGCTGGGGAAGGCAAGGAAGGAGTAACGACAACCATGCTAAAAGACGCAATTGAGAAGGTCCTGGTCAGCGAGGAAGAGCTGAAGGCCAAAGTTCAGGAGCTGGGCAGCCAGATTACGCGGGACTACCAGGGGAAAGACCTTCTGATGGTCAGCGTTCTCAAAGGCTCCGTCATCTTTATGGCGGACCTGATGCGGGCCATCGACCTGCCCTGCACCATTGATTTTATGTGTGTGTCCAGCTACGGCTCCGGCACAAAGTCCAGCGGAGTGGTCAAGATTATCAAGGACCTGGACCTGGACCTCCACGGCAAGGACCTGCTGATTGTGGAGGACATTCTGGACAGCGGCAAGACCCTCCACTATATCACCCGGATGCTGGCCGACCGGGGAACGGCTTCCATCCGCATCGCCACCCTCCTCGATAAGCCCGAGCGGCGCACTGCGCCCCTCACCCCCGATTACAGCTGCTTTACCATCCCGGACGAGTTTGTGGTGGGATATGGGCTCGATTATGACGAACGATACCGCAACCTCCCCTATATCGGCGTGCTGAAGCGGGAGGTTTACGAAAAATAATAGATTGCACAGGCGCAGAAAACAGAAATTGATACCTTAAGGAGTGATTCGGTTGCAGAAGAAACGGACCAGTTCCATTATCCTGCTGGTCGTGGTTGTGCTTGTCCTGCTGTTCATGTCCACCATGTTTATGCGGATGATGACCCCCACTGTCAGAACTTATACCTACTCGGATATTCTTTACATGTTTGAGGACCAGGAAGTCTCGGAGTTCAGCGTTGACGCCGGAAGCGGCGAGCTGGTGATGCGGACTTCCGACGGCCGGCAGATTTCCTACCGGCTGGCCAGCGTCAGCCTGTTCCTGGAAGAGGTCGGAGACGACATTGAAGCCTACAACCAGGACCATCCCGACAGCCGGATGGAGTACAATCTGGTTCCGGCCAGCGACAACGGATGGCTGCTGAGCCTCATCCCGTATGTGCTGATGATCGTCGTCATGGGCCTTTTGTGGTACTTTATGTTCAAACAGGCCAACGGCGGCGGAAAGATGAACCAGTTCGGCAAGGCCAACATGAAAAACCCCGTCCAGATGGGCAAAAAGACCACCTTTGCCGAGGTGGCCGGCGCGGACGAGGAAAAGGAGGAGCTGGCGGAAATCGTCGAGTTCCTCAAAAACCCCAAGAAATTCAACGAACTGGGCGCCCGCATCCCCAAAGGCGTGCTGCTGGTGGGCCCTCCCGGTACCGGTAAGACCCTGCTGGCCCGGGCGGTAGCCGGCGAGGCCGGCGTGCCCTTCTTCTCCATTTCCGGCTCCGACTTTGTGGAAATGTTCGTCGGCGTCGGCGCTTCCCGTGTCCGGGACCTGTTTGAGCAGGCCAAGAAGAATTCCCCCTCCATCATCTTCATCGACGAAATCGACGCCGTCGGCCGTCACCGCGGCGCCGGCCTGGGCGGCGGACACGACGAGCGGGAGCAGACTTTGAACCAGCTGCTGGTGGAAATGGACGGCTTCGGCGCCAACGAGGGCGTCATTGTCATCGCCGCCACCAACCGCCGCGACATCCTGGACCCCGCGCTGCTGCGCCCCGGCCGCTTCGACCGGCAGGTGATTGTCAATTACCCCGACGTCAAGGGCCGCGAGGAAATCCTGAAGGTCCATGCCCGCAACAAGCCCCTGGGCTTTGACGTAGACCTGAGCGTCGTCGCCAAATCCACCGCCGGATTCACCGGCGCGGACCTGGAAAACCTCATGAACGAGGCGGCGCTGCTGGCTGCTCGCAAGGGCCGCAAGGCCATCACCGAAAAGGACATCGAGGAAGCGACCATCAAGGTGGTGGCCGGCCCCGAAAAGAAATCCAAGGTGGTTTCCGAAAAGGAGAAGCGCCTCACCGCCTATCACGAGGGCGGCCACGCCATCGCCACCTATTACAGCGAGACCCAGGACCCCGTTCACGAGGTGTCCATTGTTCCCCGCGGCATGGCGGGGGGCTACACCCTGTCGCTGCCGGAGCATGACCGCAGCTACATGTCCCGCAAGGAGATGCGGGAGGAAATCGTCACGCTGCTGGGCGGCCGGGTCGCCGAATCCCTGGTGCTGGACGACATCTCCACCGGCGCCTCCAACGACCTGGAGCGGGCCACCAAGCTGGCCAAGAGCATGGTTACCCGCTACGGCTTCAGCGAGAAGCTGGGCCCCGTGGTTTACGGACAGGATGAGGGCGAGCCCTTCCTGGGACGGGATTTCAACCACATCCGGGACTACTCGGAGAATGTGGCGGCGGAAATCGACAGCGAGGTGCGCGACATCATCGACACCGGCTACGACGCCGCCAAGGAGTTGCTGACCGCCCATATGGACCAGCTGCACCAGGTTGCCGCTTACCTCATCGAGCATGAGAAGATTGACGGCGCGACCTTTGAAAAGCTGATGAAGGGCGAGCTGGATTATACGCCTCCCGCACCGGCGGTCCCCGCGCAGAGCGGCGACGCCATGGAGGCTTTGGAAACCGATGAAGACCCCTTCGCCAAGCCGGAGGAGCCTTCCGCAGAATAAAGAAACTGGAAAAAACCCGCCGGCCCGTTTGGAAGCGGTGCCGGCGGGTTTGCCGCCGTTACAGGAAGGCGGCGGCGGTGAGCATGGGCAGCAGCCGCCCGTAGATGGGTTCCAGATCCTCCGGCGGCAGCGGGTTTTCCCCCTTGCCGATTTCGATGGTGAAGCCCGGCCGGCGGCACTCCTGGATGAACCAGTCCTTCAGCCCCCCGTGGGAGGCGAGGCCGGCGTTTCGGACCAGGGTGTAGCCGGACAGGGAAGCCAGGGCACGGGCGATGGAGTCCGCGTGGGGGACGCGGATGCCGTCGTATTCCCAGTAAATTTCCTCACCCTGGGAGTGGAAGGCGTACAGCCTGCGGGGGCGGAAAGCGCAGATGAGGTTGAGGATGGACCGGGTTTCCGGTTCGGAGTGGGGGTAAGGTCCGCCGTAACGGGCAGCGGCGGGGCCGGTGATGCCGGCTTCGATTTCCATCGCCCGGAGGACGGGCCAGCCCGCGTCAAAGTTGTGGTTCAGGTCCACGCCCCGGGCGTTGGCCTGCCATTTCCCGCCGTTTTCCCGATAAAGGCGTTCCGCCTGTTCCCGGAAGGGGCCGGCGGCGCGGGGGCCTTCCAGCGCAATCTCCACCCCGTCCGGGTTGAGCATGGGGACAATAATCAGCCCCTTCCCCCGGGACAGGCCGGCAAAGGAGGGGGCGTCGTCGGTCCATGCGGCGGCGATTTCCCCCGCAAACCGGGCGAGAAGGCGGGCGGTGAGCCATTCCTCGCCGTGGACCGCCCCCACCAGAAGGACGGCGTTTCTGAGGCAGCCCATCCCCACCGCGGGGATCTCCTTCCCCAGGACCGACCGGCCTGCCCGGAACACCCGGACGGCAGGGAAGTCCTGCTCCAGCCGCCGCAGCTCCTTCCAGAGGGCGGCGCAGCCATATTGATTCATCGCAACCAAATCCTTTCTGCTGTGGGAGGTTTTATGACGTCAGCTTTTCAATATATGTGGGAAATGCTCGTCAATATGCTGGCGGCGCTGCCGCTGATCGCGGGATTTCGCTGGCTCTGCGCCATTTGGCGGAAAAAGCGGGGGAAAACCGTGACGGCGGCCCACGAAATCGGCGTGTGGATATTTTTGGCGTATCTGGCGGGGCTCTTCTACCAGACGGTGCTGCCGGAGCTGGCGGCGGCCATCCAGGGGGCGGAGCAGCAGGCCGGGCGGGTCAATCTTCAGCTCTTCCTGGTGTTCCGCCAGACCTGGGACGAGGTGTTTCAGAACGGAAACCCCGCTTATTTCTTTATCAATTTTCTGGGGAACATCCTGGTGTTCGTCCCGCTGGGGCTGATGACGCCGCTTTTGTGGGAGCGGTTCCGGCGGTTTTGGAAGGTGCTGCTGCTGGGGGCGGGGGTGTCCCTGGGCATTGAGACGCTTCAGCTGCTGCTCCCGCGGGGGACCGACGTGGACGACGTCTGGCTCAACACCCTGGGTGCAGCGCTGGGATACGGCCTTTGGCGGCTGGGATGCGCCATGTACCGCAGGATGAAAAGGGGGGAATTTTCGTGGAAAAAATCCGAAAGCTGATTCATCAGTACCGGGAACTGCTGTCTTACCTGGTTTTCGGGGTGCTGACGACGGTGGTGAATTACGTGGTCTATCTGCTGGCCGCGCCGTTTTTTGAAACGGCGACGGTCCCCACGGCCATCGCCTGGATCTTCGCGGTGGTGTTCGCCTATGTCACCAACCGCAAGTACGTGTTCCGCTCCAAGGCCTCCGGCACGGCGGCCGTCGCACGGGAGGCGGCCGCATTTTTCGGCGCGCGGCTGCTGTCGGGGATTCTGGACGTGGCCTTTATGTGGCTGACGGCGGACCTCCTGCACTGGAACGACAAGATCATGAAGCTGGTTTCCAACGTCTTTGTGATGGTTTTCAATTATGTGGCCAGCAAACTGGTGATATTCCGGAAAAAATAGCGAAAAAAATCCCGGCGCTGCACGGACGGAAGCAGCGCCGGGGTTTTCTGTTTTACAGGAGGGCTTCGTCGTAGCGGGCGCGCTCTCCCCCCACAAAGGGCGGACGGGTGCGGGCCATGAGCAGGATGGCGTTCCCGATATGGTTGATACTGGCCCGGAAGGGGACGGCCACCTCTTTTAAGTGCATCCCGATGAGGGTGCCGCCGATGTCCAGCCCTGCCGCCGCTTTGATATGGCTCACCAGGACGGGATGTTCAAATTTCTGGTAGGCGGTGGTCCCCATGGCCCCGCCGCCGTGGGCCCAGGGGACGGCGTTGACCTGCTGGAGGCCGTATTTTTCGGCGCAGGCTTCCTCCACCACCAGCGCCCGGTTCAAATGCTCGCAGCACTGGGCCGCCAGGAACAATCCCCGCTCCGCCGTCATTTCCCGCAGAACGGAAAAGACCGCCTCCGCCGCCTCCATGCTGGAACAGGTGCCGATTTTCTCCCCCACGATTTCGCTGGAGCTGCACCCTGCCACCACGATCTGGCCGGGCTTTAATTTGGCGGCGTTCAGAAGCTCCCCGAAAGCCGCCCGGGTTTCCGCTTTGATTTGGGTTAAAAACTCTTCGTTCATGGCAATTCCTCCTTGGCGGCCAGCGCGGCTTTCTGAAACGCGGAAAACGCGCTGGGCACGGTATACACGGTTTCCATTTCCTCCCAGGTTACCAGGCGCATGCCCTCCGGCGGGAGAATTTTTTCACAGACGGCCAGAACGCCCTCCATCCGCCATTCCATGTGGGTGAAAATGTGCCTGGCCGGGCGGAGCGTTCGGATTTTCCGGGGGACAACGCCCCATTTTTCCAGAAGCCGGGCTGCCGCTTCCCGGCCGAGACGCCCCTCCTCCCAGGGAAATTCCCAAAGCCCCGCCAGAAGCCCCTCGTTCGGGCGCTGGCGCAGCAGGACTCCCTCCGGGGAAATGACCACAAACACGGTTTTTTCCTCCACCCGCCGTTCCTTTTTGGGGGCCTTCACCGGGAACGCCGTCGGGTTCCCGCCTGCATAGGCCCGGCACAGATGGGACAGGGGGCAGTCCGCGCAGCTGGGCGGGCCGTTTGGGGCGCAGAGGGTGGCCCCCAGTTCCATCAGGGCCTGGTTGTAGTCCCCGGGGCAGCTTTGGGGCATGGTTTCCAACAAAAGGCTGCGGTAACCCCTGCGGACGGCCGGGGCCATGATGTCGCTGTCCGCGGCCAGCAGACGGGAAAACACCCGCAGGACGTTGCCGTCCACCGCCGGGACGGGGATGCCGAATGCGATGGACGCCACCGCCCCGGCGGTATATTCCCCGAACCCGGCCAAGTCCAGCAAAAGCTCATAGGACGGAGGGAGCTTGCCGCCGTGGCGCTCCATAATCTGCCGGGCGGCCTTTTGCAGGTTCCGGGCCCGGCTGTAGTAGCCCAGGCCCTCCCAGAGCTTCATCAGCTGTTCTTCCGGGGCGTTTGCCAAAGCGGCCGCGTCCGGCAGGGCTTCCAAAAACCGCCGGTAATAGGGCTTGACCGCCTCCACCCGGGTCTGCTGGAGCATGATTTCCGACACCCACACCCGGTACGGTTCGGGGTTTTCCCGCCAGGGGAGCGCCCGGGCGTTTTGCCGGTACCAGTTTACAAGAGGTTCCGGCACGGATTCCGCCAGGCGGTATATTTCCGGTTCCGGAATGGGGAGATTCAGGATTTCGTTCAAGGGTTTTCTGGTCAAAAGGGTTCCTCCTACGCAATCAATAGAAACAAATTGAGATGTCCCAACGCCGGGCGGGGCCCGGCCCGCTATTTTTTGGGGAAAGGACGGCGTTCGTCAGACAGTCCCAACAGATAATCAGTAGAAACATTGTAATAGCGGGCTAGAGCGATTAGATATGAAACCGGGATTTCTACTTTGCCGGTTTCATACCGCCTGTAAACCTCTCGCTGGCAGTGCAGAATATTTGCAATGTCCTGCTGTGTTTTCATATGTTCGCCGCGCATTTCTCTTAATCGTTCAAAAAACATTTTCATCACCTATTGACTATGCTACCATATTGTGGCATAATATAGGTGAAATGCTACTATTTAGTTGCATTTTGATTTTGCGAATATCTCCTGTTAAATACAATGAGGTATTGTATTATAAAAATATACGAGGAGTGTTATAAATGTGCAGCGAGCAGATCTGCGGTAATTGCAGGCATTTCCGGCGGCACTATGTACGCTACGCACGGGGGCGGTATATGGCCCTGCTCTACGGCCACTGCGTAAAACCCCGGCGGAAAAAACGGAATATAGACGACAAGGCGTGCGACCGCTGGCAGGAAAAGGAGCCTGAGACATAAGGACAGGGTTCTCAGTTCCGCGTTTTCCAAAAACACCGGGTAATCGCCGGGCGGGGCCCCCGCCCCTACAATAAGCCCGGATACCATTTCGGGGAGCTTGTACCAAAAACGGCGGTTCATCCCCCGTTCCCGCATCCGGCGCGGGGCAGGGCGGCCCGTCGAATTATCACCGGCGATACGCCGGGCGCGCCTATATTTTTTCGGAATCGAAAAGCGCGGGGATATCTGACAGGCTTTCCACCGTAAAATCCGGGGTTTCCTCCGGTGTCCGGGGCACGGAAAGGCCGCCGAAGCCCTGTTTTACCCAGATCGTTGTCATTCCCAGCTGTTTTGCGGGGACAATGTCGTTGTCCAGCCGGTCGCCGATCATCACCGCCTGTTCCGGGCGGCAGCCGGCCCGTTCCAGCGCGAGCCGGAAGATGGCGGGGTCGGGCTTGGCCAGCCCTTCCTCCGCCGAGGAAATAATCCGGTCCAGATAAGGGGCCAGCCCCATTTTTTCCATCCGGTCCGCCGTCCCCAAAGGCTGGTTGGCGATAATGCCAATGGAAAACCGGCTGTGCAGGGCCTTTAAACAGGAAACGGCGTCGGGGTAAAGCACTTCTTCCTCGCTGTGCCAGGGCGCAACGGTCAGGCCGAATTGTTTCGCGGCTTCCAGGTCGCCTTTTTTGTTTTGGCGGTAAAAGCGGAGCATTTCCTCGTAAAACTGCTCATAGGAAACGCCGCTGCCCGCGATGGTTTCCCGGATGCGCCGGTCATAGGCCCGGCTTTCGTCCACCAGTGTGGAGCCGATATCAAAAAAGAGCCATTTGATTCCTGTCATCAACGGAAATCCTCCTTTTGCACCAAAACTGTCAGATATTCCCGGTCAAAATGGTACCCCAGCTTCTCCGCCAGGGCCACCGACCCAAGGTTCGCCGCGTCCCAGCTGGGGTATTTCCCCTTTTCCAGGCAGGACAGGATGAGGCTTGCGCAGCAGCAGAGGGCCAGGCCCTTCCGGCGGTGGTCCTCCCTGGTGTCCACCTCGATTTCCAGGCCGTCCCGGTAGGCGGTATAGGAGGACGCCCCCGCAACGACTTCCCCCTGATACAGGGCCACGAACCCGCCGCCGTACCGGGCGTACTGTTCCCAGCTTTGGAAGTTCGCGCAGAAATCCCGGCTCCATTCTTCCTCCTGCACCCGGGAGAAAAGTTCCCGGTCAATGGGGGTTATGGTGTAACCTGCCGGGATGTCCCCCGCAAATTCCCGGAGCTTTTGCCGGTCAAAGCAGTCCGGCTCCTTTTTGATGGCATAACGGATGATTCGGCGGGTATTTGGGAAGATTTTCTCCATGCAGGCGGCCCATTCCTCATTTTGCGGGACGGCCAGCAGGAAGGAACGGTTTTCCAGCATGGCGGAAACCAGCGTTTCATTGGGCTCCCCGGCGAAAAAGCCGAAATCCCCCAGCAAAATCCGGGCGGATTTCGGGTTTTCCGGGTCGTCGGCGGCGATTTCCCCCATGACCCCCTGCAGGGCCGACCAGATCATGGTTTCCTCCCAGCCGTCAAACAAAGCGGCAATTTTTTCAAAGTTCATAGAAGCTCCTTTTCATACCGGCATTCCCAAAGCTCTTTCCCGCCTAAGGTAAAGGGCTGATCTCTGCCGGCAGGCCGCATCCCCATTTTTTCGTAAAACCGCCGGGCCCGGGCGTTTTCGCAAAAGACCCAGAGGAAATACCGGGCGTATCCCCGCCGCCGCAGTTCTGCTTCCGCCGCTTGGAACAGGGCCGTGCCGGAGCCTTTCCGCCAGTATTCCGGCAGCAGGTAAATGGCCCGCAGTTCCCCCCAGTCCGGGCGTTCCTTGTCCCGGGAGGAGCCGAGGTTGGCCAGCCCGAAAACAACGCCTTCCTCCGTTTCCAAAACCAGATAATTGGCCGGATTGATGGTCCGGTCGTCCGGCGTCAGGGCGTCCAGATAATCCTGGGGCACAATCCCCCGATAGGCGGCTTTCCAGGAGTCGCAGTAAATTTTTCCGATGGCGGCGGCATCCGCCGGTTTTGCGGGGCGAACGGTCATGAAAATTCCTCCTTACATCCGAATTCTGCGGCGTTTCTTTCTTCCTCATTGTAATCCGCCTGCATCTGTTCTGTCAAGGGGCCGGAGGACATCTCCGCCCGGCGTTTATCGCAGCATCCCCCTACATGCCGGACTCCTTTTCCTGCCAGTGGGCGCACGCCCTGGTGTCCGCCTCCCGGTTTTTCAGCCGGGGTTTTACGCAGTGGCCGTAGGACAGGGCCATATATCGTCCCCGCGCGTAGCGCACATAGTGCCGCCGGAAATGCCTGCAATTACCGCAGGTTTGCTCGTTACACATAAAGAATCCTCCGTTTAGACACCGTTTGGTGTTATTTTTCAATATTATATCACCAAATGGTGTACAATGTCAATATACATTTGAAAATGGAGGATATCAGATGCGTTATCAGCGTATACGGGATCTGCGGGAGGATGCAAATCTTTCTCAGCAAGAGATTGCGGATATTTTACAAATGCATAGGACCACTTATGTCCGATATGAATCCGGGGAGCGGGAAATTCCCCTGAAAGTCGCTATTGCGCTGGCCCAATACTATCGGGTCAGCTTGGACTATCTGGCAGGGTTAAGCAGCTGCCCCAAACGCCAGGAATCATAGTCGCTTTATAATCTGCACAAAAAGCAGCGGCTGTAATCGTTTACAAATTGTCTTGCAATCCGTTGCGGGATTTGCTATACTAAAAGAAAACTGGGGGAATCTCCCCAACCGGCGAATTTTGGAAAGGAATGGTGATTCCAATGAAATTAGGATTTGTCAGCGCGATTTTAGGCGACCTCTCCTTTGAAGAGATGATCGACTTTGCCGCCGAAAACGGCTTCGAGTGCGTGGAAGTGGCCTGCTGGCCCAAGGGCAAGGCGGAGCGCCGCTATGCCGGCGTCACCCACATCAACGCCGACGAGGTGGACGAAGCGAAGGCCGCCTACATCAACGATTACTGCGCCAAAAAGGGCGTGGAGATTTCCGCCCTGGCCTATTATCCCAACACCATGGACCCCGATTTGGAAAAGCGGGCCGTTTACATTGCCCACCTGAAAAAGCTCATCAAGGCCGCCAAGCTCTTAGGCGTCGGCACGGTTAACACCTTTATCGGCCGCGACCCCAAGAAGAACGTGGACGAGAACATTGAGATTTTCAAGGAGGTCTGGCCGCCCATCATCGCCTTTGCCGAGGAAAACGGCATCCGCATCGGCATCGAAAACTGCCCCATGCTGTTCACCAACGACGAGTGGCCCGGCGGGCAGAACCTGATGACCACCCCGGCCATCTGGCGGAAGCTCTTTGAAATCATCCCCAGCAAGAATTTCGGCTTAAACTACGACCCGTCCCACTTTGTGTGGCAGCAGATTGACTATATCCGCCCCATCTATGAGTTCAAAGACCGGATTTTCCACGTCCACTACAAGGACATCAAGATTTACCCCGACAAGCTGCGGGATGTGGGCATTATGGCCACGCCTTTGCAGTATATGTCCCCCAAGCTGCCGGGCCTTGGCGATGTGGACTGGGGCAAATATGTCTCCGCCCTCACCGACATCGGCTATGACGGCTATACCTGCATTGAAATCGAGGACAAAGCCTTTGAAGGCTCCATGGAAGCGGTGAAAAAATCCCTGCTCCTGAGCCGCGATTACATGCGCCAGTTCGTTATTTAAATTCGACGCGGGCGGCGAGGCGCCGCAGCCAATTCGACGCGGCCGCACCCACCGCGGGGGACATCCGGGAACGGCGGGATGGGACCGCCGTTTCGGGGAAGGTTCCCCGCCTCAATTTTTCCGCAAATCGAAGGAGCGGCCATTTCAGGCCGCTCCCATTTTTTATCCTATTTCCGATAGGCGAGAATCTCAAAGGAAATCTGCGTTTCCAGGGTTTCCAGGGCCGCCAGCCGGGCGCCTGTTTCCACGCCGCTTTTGTAGTAGTAGGGGGTCATGCGGAAGAGGTTCTGAATATCCGCCGGGCAGGGGAGGAAGATGCGCCCTTCCACCGTCTGCTTTTCCAGAAAGGTGAAGCCTTCCAGGGCGTAGTCCTTCACTTCGTTGCGGTAGGGCTCGTCGTAGAGCGCTTCCTTGAGCTCCCACAGGTGGTTTTCCCCGGGGATGGCCATGAGGAAGATGCCGCCGGGCTTCAATACCCGCCGGTATTCCTCCCCCGCATAGGGGGCGAACAGGCAGGAGACCAGGTCAAAGCTCCCGTCCGCCAGGGGCAGCCGGAAAACGCTGGCGGCGGCGCACTCCGCGCCCTTGCAGCGGCGGGCGCATTTGTCGGCGGCGTACTTGGAGATATCCGCTGCGAACATTTCCGGCGTGCAGCCGGCCTGCCGCAGCGCGCCCAGGATGGCGGCGGTGTAATACCCCTCCCCGCAGCCGGCGTCCAGCACCGCCGGGGCGGGGATTCCGGCCAGGTATTCCGCCGCAGCGTGGGCAAACGCCTCCGCCAGGGGCGCATAGTACCCCCGGTCCAGGAAATCCCGGCGGGCGTTGACCATGAGCTTGTTGTCTCCGGGAACTTTGGCGCGCTTTTCATTGACCAGAAGCAGGTTGACATACCCGCTGCGGCCCCGGTCGTATGTGTGGCCGGCGGGACAGCGCAGGCTGTTCCCAACAGGCGAAAGCGCTTCCCCGCAGAGGGGGCAGAGCCATTGTGCCAAAATATGATTCCTCCTTTTTTATTGACGCCGCGGCTGTGTGCCGCGCGCCTTTGGTGGCGGTTTCCCGTTCTTTTGTTGATGGTGCGGCTGAGTGCTATTCCGTTTTCTCCCGGCTTATCAGCAGGCTGCCGGCTCCATCCTGGCAGGAAAGGGAGACGGAACGTTCCCCGTCCGTAAGGAGGGCATTCTCCGAAACGGGCCCTTCTTTGCCGTCCGGATACCGCACCGGTTCCTCGGCGTCCGCAATTTCCGCAAAGCCGAGCGCCTCCAGCTCCTCCCGAAATCCGCGGAAATCCTCCTCCGGCACGCCATACAGCGTGACGCTGCACCACTGCCCCGCCGGGTCCATCGCCCCTCCGGAAACCCACTTCCCGGAAAGGGCGGGGAGCCCCTCGGTGCAGGCGTTGTCCGGCCATTCGCCGGCCGGGAGGGAAACCGGCGCGGCAGGCTCCCGCCCGCAGGCGGATAAAAGCAGAGCGGCCAGCGCCGCTGCCAGCAGTTTTTTCATCTCAGGACCTCCTTTGCTGAGAATGCGGGGTTATTTCCGCCATCTCCGGAACAGAATTCCGGCCGCCAGCAGGCAGCAGACCGCCGCCGCGCCCAGAAACCAGCCCCAGGGGAAGGAGGCGGAGGAAGAAACGTAGATTTGGGTTGGGCCGTCCGCGCCGCCGATAATTCCGACGGAGGAGACGGCTGTTTCCAGATGAAACAGCGCGCGGGGGAGCCATCCCGCCAGCAGGAGGAGCAGGCATCCCGCCGCCAGCACCGCCGCGGCTGCCGCGCCGGCGAACAGCCTGCGGCGGCGGGAGGGGTCCCCGTATCCCGCGGCGAATTCCCGGGGGCTGCCCAGACGCTCCATCAGCTCGTTTTCCGATTCGCCGTGTTCGGCGGCGGAATCAAACAGTTCCTCCAGGTCCCGCAGAACCTCTTTCCGCCGGGCTGCGGGCAGCGGAAGAAGCCGCTCCACCCGCTTCAGATACTGGGCCTTTTTCATTTCGGTTCCTCCTTTGCCATCGAAACAAAACTGTTGACGCACTTGGCGTACTCTTTCCAGAAGGCGGTGAGCTCCCCGAGGGTCTGCCGCCCTTTGGGGGTGAGGGCATAGAACTTCCTGCTCCCGCCGTTGGAAGCCGGAGCCAGCCGGGACTGCAGA
The DNA here is from genome assembly GCA_018713245.1 of Candidatus Merdivicinus intestinavium. Taxonomy (GTDB): domain Bacteria; phylum Bacillota; class Clostridia; order Oscillospirales; family Ruminococcaceae; genus Merdivicinus; species Merdivicinus intestinavium. The sequence continues at coordinate 2,849 of DVFM01000028.1, read as the reverse complement.
AGCCCCGCCGCCTCCATGCGGTAGAGGATGGGGTAAACCGTCCCTTCGCGTGCGCCGCCGAAAATTTTCCCGCCCTTTTCGTTTAAGCGGGTGATGATTTCATAACCGTAGGTTTCCTTCTGCGCGATGAGGCAGAGCAGGACCATTTCCAGCGATCCTTTTTTGAACTGCTGGGCGTATTTGCCGTCCACCGGCTTTCCTCCTCCCATTAGCAATACTAATTATTGATACCAATTATATTCCCGTTTTTCCGCTTTGTCAAGCGGATGCATGAAATATGAAAAAAATTCTTGAAAAAGCCCATTTTTCAAGAAAATATCTTGCAAAACGCGGAAAGCTGTGGTATAATAAACGGAAATCCTGCGAATGGAAAGAAATTTACAGAAAGGAACGTCGCCATGAACAACGAATTCAAAGAGATTGCGGCCCGAATCCGGGAACTGCGGGAAGCCTGCGGCTACACCCAGGAGGAGATGGCTGCTTTTGTCAAAGCCTCCCCGGAAACCTACGCGGGCTATGAGCGCAGCGGCGAGAACATCCCCATCAGCGTGATTTACGAGATTGCCAACCGCTGCGGCGTAGATTTTACCGAGATCGTTACCGGTGTCCGAGCCAAGCTCGACACCTATCACATTGTACGCCGGGGGGAAGGGCGGAGCGTATCCCGCTACCCCGGATACCGGTTCGAGGACCTGGCGTTCCGTTACAATAAAAAGATCATGCAGCCGCTGCTGGTAACCCTGGAGCCATCGGACGAGCCGGCAGCCCTGGTCACCCACAGCGGCCAGGAGTTCAACCTGGTGCTGGAAGGGTCCATCGCTGTCGTATTCGACGACAAGGAGCTGGTCCTGACGGCGGGGGATTCCATCTACTTCAACCCCACCCATCCCCACGGCCAGCGGTGCGTCGGGACAGTAAAAGCCCGCTTTCTCACCGTCATCGCCGAATAACCGGGAAATTCCAGCAAAGGAGAATCATGTATCATGCTTTTGGACCGTTATCTCCCCCGCATGGAGTTTGACTCCTACGAGGATTTTAAGGAAAATTACAAAGTGAATGTGCCGGAGAACTTCAACTTCGGCTTCGATGTGGTGGACGCCTGGGCGGAGCAGGAGCCGGACAAAAAGGCGCTGGTCTGGGTCAACGACCACGACGAGGAAAAAACCTTCACCTTTACCGACATCAAGCGCCTTTCCAACCAGGCCGCCAACTTTTTTAAGAGCCTGGGTATCAAAAAGGGCGACGTTGTCCTTCTGATTCTGCGCCGGCGGTGGGAATACTGGGTCTGTGCGACAGCTCTTCACAAAATCGGGGCCACCCTGATCCCCGGCTCCCTCCAGCTGACCAAAAAGGACATTGTCTACCGCGCCAACGCCGCCGGGATTTCGGCGGTGGTCTGCGTCAACGACGATTTTGTCATCCGCCAGGTGGAGGAAGCCTGGGACAGCGCCCCCACCCTCAAAAACCGCATCCTGGTAGTGGACGAGCGGGAGGGCTGGCTCTGCTTTGAGGAGGAAATCGCCAAATTCTCCGATGAATTTCCCCGTCCCACCGGCGAGGACGCCACCCGCTGGGACGACATCATGCTGGTTTACTTCACTTCCGGCACCACCGGCATGCCCAAAATGGTCCAGCACAACTTTTCCTACCCCCTGGGCCACATTGTCACCGCCAAATACTGGCAGCAGGTCCAGGAGAACAAGCTCCACATGAGCGTTTCCGATTCCGGCTGGGCGAAATTCGGCTGGGGCAAGATCTACGGCCAGTGGCTCTGCGGCGCGGTGATTTTTGCCTATGATATGGACAAGTTTATTCCCCTCAATCTCTTAAAGATGATTACCAAATACCAGGTGACCACCTTCTGCGCGCCCCCCACCATGTACCGGTTCATGCTCCAGGAGGATGTGACCCAGTTCGACCTGTCCTGCATCAAGCACTGCTGCATCGCCGGCGAACCGTTAAACCCGGAGGTGTTCCGCAAGTGGTATGAATTGACCGGCCTGAAACTCTGCGAAGGCTTCGGACAGAGCGAATCTTCGGTTATGCTGGCCAACTTCCAGTGGTTCGAGCCCATTCCCGGCTCCACCGGCAAGCCCTCCCCCCTCTACGACATTCAGCTGGTGGACGAAAACGGCAATCCCTGCCCCGACGGCGAGGAGGGCACCATTGCCGTGATGGATGTGGCGCACAACCCTCCCGTGGGCCTGTTCACCGGCTATTTCCGCAACGAGGAAATGACCAAAGAAAAGCTGGGCGGCGCATATTACGACACCGGCGATGTGGCCTGGCGGGATTCCAACGGGTACTACTGGTTTATCGGCCGGAATGACGACGTCATCAAGTGTTCCGGCTACCGCATCGGGCCCTTCGAGGTGGAAAGCGCCCTGCTGGAGCATCCCGCCGTTGTGGAATGCGCCATTACGGCGGCCCCGGACCCCATCCGCGGCCAGGTGGTCAAAGCCACCATTGTGCTGGCGGCGGGCTACAAGCCCAGCGAGGAGCTGAAGAAGGAGCTTCAGAACCACGTCAAACGGGTGACGGCCCCTTACAAGTACCCCCGCATCGTGGAATTCGTGGACGAGCTGCCCAAGACTTTAGGCGGCAAAATCAAGCGCGCCCAGATCCGCCATCACGACGCCCAAACCCATTAAAGACGACGCGGCGGCACACGCTTTCCGGAACCGCCGGAACGGCGCGACAGGCTGCGCCGTCTCGGAAGGATTCCGCCTTTCGGGGACGTTCTTTTTTCGACGCGGCGGCACACGCTTTCCGGAACCGCCGGAACGGCGCGACAGGCTGCGCCGTCTCGGAAGGATTCCGCCTTTGGGGGACGTTCTTTTTTCGACGCG
>DVFM01000027.1 GCA_018713245.1 Candidatus Merdivicinus intestinavium | reverse complement strand
ACGCGGGCGATGATGGTCTGTTCGCCGGCGCCGCCTACCAGGCGGTCAATGTTGGCCCGGACGGTGACCCGGGCTTTGGCCCGCAGCTCGATGCCGTTTTTGGCGATGGCGGCAATGACGGGGGTTTCAATGACCTTGGGGTTGACGCTCATCTGAACGGCTTCCAGCACGTTCCGGCCCGCCAGGTCGATGGCGGCGGCCCGTTCAAATTCCAGGGGGATGTCGGCCCGCTGGGCGGCGATCAGGGCGTTGACCACCCGGTCCACGTTGCCGCCTGCCAGGTAATGGGCCTCCAGCTTGTTGATGGGCAGATCGATGCCGGCTTTGGTGGCCTTAATCAGGGGCACAACGATCTTGGAGGGGACTACCCGCCGCAGGCGCATACCAACCAGGGTGCCGATGCCGATGTGGACGTTGGCCGCCATGGCCGAGATCCACAGCGCCACCGGGACAAAGCTGAAAAACAGGGCCAGCAAAATGACAATAACTGCCGCAATGATAATCCAAGCGAGATAAGGTTCCATAAAAACAACTCCTTTAAATTTGATTTTCCGGCTGCTTGGCCGGTTCTACGACGATGCGGTTCCCTTCCACTTCAACGACGGTGACGGGGACGTCCTTGTCGATAAATTCTCCCCGGGTCACCACATCCAGCCGGACGCCGTCCAGGTCCGCGCAGCCGGCGGGGCGCAGCGGCGTCAGCGTTTTCCCGCTTTTCCCCAGCAGATATTGCATATCCTCGGTTCCGGAGAAGCCGGATTTCCGGTCGGTGGCGTCCTTTAAAATCAGCGTGCGGGACAGCCGCCCCTTGCTGGCGGAATACAGGACGACGGTGAGCATGACCGCCAGAATCACCAGCAGGATCAGGCCCATGAGAATGCCCTGCTCCACCGTTTCCGCCGTTACCAGGATGCCCGCGATGAGGAGAATGATTCCCAGCGCGCCGGGGACGCCGAAGCCCGGGTTGAACATCTCCGCAATGACCAGCAGAAATCCCGCAACAAACAGAATCACGGACCAGGTGGACAGGTTTGTGAATACTTCCAGAATGTCCATGCGGCTCTTCCTCCTTTCTGATACCAGTGTAGCAGATTGCGGGGCGCATGGGAAGGGATTTTTTCCGAAATGTCGTTTTCAGCCCCCGAAATGACAGTCAGCGGGGGATGACGCCGGTAAAGATGGTGCGTCCGCCGCCGCTGGAAACCTCCAGGCTCCCGCCGTGGCCTGTGAGGATTTCCCGGCAGATGGCGAGCCCCATCCCCTCCCCGCGGCTTCCCTTGGTGGTGAAGCCGGGCTCAAAAATCTTTTTCCAAAGATGGGCCGGGATGGGCGGGCCGTTGTTTTCCACCTCAAAGGAATACTGCTTCAGGTCCTCCCGGAGGCGGACGGCGATGCGGCGGGAACCGGGGGGAGAATCCTGCTCCAGGGCGTAAATGGCGTTGTCGATGAGGTTCCCCAGCACCCGGCACATCTCCCAGGAGGGGACGGGCAGGTCGGACAGGCCGGAGGAAAGGTCCAGCTCCATCTGGATGCCGCGCTTTTCGCACATGTCGCTTTTGGCCTGCAGAATGGCGTTGATGGCGGGATGGGCCGTTTTCAGGACCCGGCTGATGCGCTGGATGTCGCCGTAGACCCGTTCCAGGTAGCTGTGGGCTTCCTCATATTCCTCCAGCTCGATGAGGCTGTAGACCACCTGGATATGGTTCAAAAAGTCGTGGCGCTGGGCGCGGAGGTCGTTGTTCAGCCGGTTCAGGTGCTCCAGGGATTCCTGGAGCATCCGCGCCTTCTGGGAGAGTTTTCCCAGGGGGAGCAGGCCGAAGATGGTGGAGGCGCCGCCGATAACCGAAATAATGCCGATCATCAGCAGGTAAAAGGCTTCCGCCCGGTCCAGCGTCACGTTTTCATCGAAAACCGACAGCAGCGCCAGGAATACAACCGCCGCCATCTGTAAAATGTTGAGGGCGGTCAGGGCCCGGATGACCTTTTGGAACTCCAGGGATTTTTTCATGTCAAAGAGCCCTCCTTTCGGTGCGGGGCGGGTTTACTGCTGGGGTTCGCTGCCGGTAAGGCCGGAAAGGTCAAACATCATCCCTTCGCCGCCGGATACCGCGGGGAGCTTGCCGTCCCATTTCTCAATCCAGGCCATTTTCAGGGTATTTTCGGTGATTTCCTGGTTTTTGAGGCGGTAGCTTTCGGCCTCCGCCTTGGCCTTTTCGATTTCCTGCTGGGCTTCGATTTCCACCCGGCGCAGGTCCTGCTCGGCCTTGAGGGCGTTTTGCTGGGCGGTCTGTTTGGCCTCGATGGCGGCGTTGAATTCCTCGCTGAAATCAAAGCTGATGATGTTGAAAAGCTCCACAGTAATGCCGTAGGGGGAGATTTTTTCCGACAGGTTCTCTTTCATTAAATCGCTGACTTTCTGCCGTTCGGTGACCAGCTCCTCAGCGGTAAACTGGGCGGTGACGGCCTTGACCGACTCCAGAATGGCCGGCTGGATGATGACTTCTTCGTAGTTGCGGCCGATGTTCTGGTAGACGCTGGCGGCGCTGTCGGACTGGAGGCGGTAGTTGACGGCGATGGTGCTGCTCACGTTCTGGAGGTCCTTGCTGGCGCTGGTGGACTGGGCCTCAGATTTGAGGACGCGGTTGTCCATGTTTACAACCTGGGTCACAAAGGGCATAACGAAGTGCATGCCCTCCGGCAGGACCTGGTCGCTGACGCTGCCCAGGCGGACCTGGACGCCGGTGTGGCCGGCGGGGACGATTTTGACGGCGGAGGCGCAGACGGCCAGCACGGCCAGGGCGGCGGCTCCGGTGAGAACGAGGGCGGCGATTTTTTTCTTGGTCATAGTGGGATTTCCTTTCTGTTTTGTAGAATGGGGCGGATGCTCCGCGGAGATCCAATTTGTTTAAACATTATCTACATTATACGGGAAATTCGAGGGAAAAACAAGGAAGAGATTGGCGCATTTTCAGGGCATTTTGGAGCGAAAAACGCGGGGAATCTCATCGGCCTTTTCCGTTCATACTCGCGCATACGCTTTTATACGCCGGTATTCTCCGCTTTTCTCATTTGTGAATATTTTCGGCGCCGGCCTTTTGCGTCTGCGGACAGCAAAAAAGGCGGGCCCTTTCCCGAAGGAGAGAGCCCGCTTTTGCGGCATATGGAAATTTTTACGCCTTTTTGCAGTCGGCAAAAAGGGATTTATAGAAACTGTTCCGGCGCAGCACCGCGCAAAGCAGCATCCCCAGCGTGTAGCAGACGGCGGCTTCCCCCACGGCAACCGAGAAGAAGTTGAGGGAAAAGGGCGTCTGATAAACGAAGGTCAGCTCCCAGCCCACCACAAGGCCGTTGACCAGGACGGGCGGAAGGGCCGCCAGCAGGAATTTGGGGGCGGCGGGGAGTGCTGTTTTGCCGATCCAGTAGGTGAGCAGGGCGGCGATCAGGGTGGCCAGGGTGCCGATGGGGGCGTCGATGAGGCCCAGCATATTGGTGCCCATCAGAAAGCCCGCCAGGTTTGAAAGAAAGCACCCGAACACCACGCCCCAAAGCCCGACAACCGGGGAAAAGAGGGGCAGCAGCGTCAGCGCTTCGCCGATGCGGAACTGGATGACCCCCGCCGAGGTGCCGAAGGCCAGCGGGCCGCTGACCAGGGTCAGGACGGTGTACAGCGCGCCGATCAGGGAAATTTGTACCAGGATTTTCGTTTTGTTTTTTTCGTTCATGATAGCTCCGTTTCTCCGTGCAACAAAATATTTTTCCCGGGTTTCCGGGGAAGGACGCCGCCGCCGGGCACGGGGAAACGGCGGGCCTGCCAAAAATGGTACGTCCTTTATTGTAGCACAGCCCGCCGGGAAAGGCAAGCCCGGACGGCAAAAATGCGGCGGCTTTGGGAATTTTCTGTAAACGAAACCGGGTCTTGCCTTGACTTTTCCGGTGGAACCGCCTATAATAAAGAATATTAGCGTCCTGCTTTTGGAACATTCCGGGGGCGGGAAGAACTACTGGAATTGGAGGAATTGTTCCATGAAACGAGTGGGAAAACCCGTCTTTTTTGTTGTGGCAATTCTGATCGTGGCCTTTCTGGTGACCTCCCTTTTCGGGATCCACACCACCTACGGCGACCGGACAGATGTCTACATTAAAGGCGGCAGCGATATCCGCTGGGGTATCGATATCCGCGGAGGCGTTGAGGTGACCTTTACGCCGCCGGAGGATGTGGACGCCACGGAAACCCAGATGCGCGCGGCGGAAGCCGTCATTGAGCAGCGGCTGATTACGCTGAATATCACCGACAGCGAGGTTTACACCGATTACAATCGGGACCGCATCATCGTCCGCTTCCCCTGGAAAGAGGATGAGGCTGATTTTGACCCCCAGGCCGCCATTGCGGAACTGGGCGAAACTTCCCGCCTGACCTTCCGGGAGGGCAATGAGACCGATGCGGAGGGGAATCCTTCCGGCGTGACGGCGGAAAACATCATCCTGGAAGGGAGCGATGTGGAGGAAGCAAGCGCTTACTACGACCCGAGCACCCAGACCTACGGCGTGAGCCTGACCTTAAGCGAAAGCGGGACGGAGGCCTTTGCCGAAGCGACCACCCGTCTGGCCGAAAGCAGCGGCGTCATTTCCATCTGGATGGACAACACCATGATTTCCTACCCCAACGTAAACGACCCCATTACCAACGGACAGGCCTCCATTACGGGCAACTTTACGGCGGAAACGGCGCAGCAGCTGGCCGACCGGATCAATTCCGGCGCGCTGCCCTTTGCCCTGGAAACGGCCAACTACTCCACCATCGACCCCTCTCTGGGAACCGGCGCGCTGGAAGTTATGATTCTGGCGGGCATCGTGGCGTTTGTTCTGGTGGGCGCGTTTATGATTTTTATGTACCGTCTGCCCGGCGTGGTGGCGGTCATTGCGCTGATGGGGCAGCTGGCCCTCTCGGTGGCGGCGGTTTCGGGATACTTCCCCTTTGTCTCCAGCTTTACCCTGACGCTGCCCGGCGTGGCGGGAATTATCCTGGCCATCGGCATGGGCGTTGACGCCAACGTCATCACGGCGGAACGCATCCGCGAGGAGGTCCGCAGCGGAAAATCCATCGACGGTTCCATTGAACTGGGCTACCAGCGCGCGTTTGCCGCCATTCTGGACGGCAATATGACGGTAGTGATCGTCGCCATCATTCTGATGGGCGCTTTCGGACCGCCAAGCTCGATTTTTGCACGGATTCTGAACCCGCTTTTCTTCCTGTTCGGCTCCACGCTGGCGGGCACCGTCTATTCCTTCGGCTACACCCTGCTGGTGGGCGTAATCGGGAACTTTATCTTCGGCATTCTGTCCACCAAGCTGATGCTGAAGTCCATTTCCCGCTTCAAAGCCTTCCGCAAGCTGAAACTGTATGGAGGTGAGCGCTGATGCTGCGGCTGAAAAAAGAGATCGATTTTTACGGGCACCGGAAAATTTATTACGCCATTTCCATCGGCCTGATGGCGCTGGCGCTGGTGTGCGCCCTGATTTTTGGCGTCAAGGTGGACATCCAGTTTACCGGCGGCACCATCGCCACCTATTCTTACGAAGGCGACCTGGATTTTGCCGCGGTGGAGAACACGGCTGCGGAGGTGACCGGCTTTACGGTGACAAGCGACAGCTCCCAGAGCGTCAGCGGGAATGCGAGCCAGATTGCCCTGAGCATCGGCACGGTGGACGGCATGACGGTGGATATGGAGAGCGAGCTCACGAGCCGCCTGGAAACGGATTTTGCGGACAACAACCTGCAGTATGTGTCCATCGACAGCGTGGCTGCCAGCATGGGGCGGGATTTCCTGCTGAAGTGCCTGGTGGCGGTGCTGGCGGCGTTTGTGCTGATGGTGGTGTATGTGGCCATCCGGTTCCGGCGCATCGGCGGCTGGTCGGCGGGCGTCACCGGCGTCATCGCGCTGATCCACGATACGCTGATTGTCTTTTCCGTCTTTATCATTTTCCGGCTTCCCATTGACGACAACTTTATGGCGGTCATCCTCTTTATCCTGGGGTACTCCATCAACGACACCATCGTGATTTTCGACCGCATCCGGGAAAACGAGAAGCTGTACGGCCGCTCCTTGGATTATCCCCAGCTGGTCAACAAGAGCATTTCCCAGACCTTCACCCGCACGCTGAACACCAGCCTTTCCACGCTGCTGGCCATGGTTTCGGTCTGCGTGTTCGCCGTGGTATTCGGGGTGAATTCCATCCTGTCCTTTGCCTTTCCCATGGTGGCCGGACTGATTTCCGGCTTCTACTCCAGCGTCTGCCTTTCCGGCACAATCTGGGCCTGGTGGAAGAGCTCCCGGAGCAGCCGGGGCAGAAAAACAGCCAAAACGGCGAAAGCAAAATAACAGCCCAAACGGGGACCGCGCGGTTCCCGTTTGTTTTTTACAGAAAGGAAGCGCATTATGACCTTCGGCATTTCAACCTCCTGTTTTTATCCGGAACTGACGGAAAAGGCGGCGGAGTGGCTCGCTGCGGCCCGCATTCCCGCTGCAGAGGTGTTTTTTAACGCCCCTTCGGAGCTTGCGCCGGCGTTTCTCCGAAAGCTCCGGGACACATTGGACGCGGGCGGGACCCGCGTGGTTTCCGTCCACCCGTTTACTTCGGGGCTGGAGCCGCTGCTCTTTTTCAGCGAGTACCGGCGGCGGTTTGAGGACGGTGTGGAAATGTACCGCCGTTTTTTTGAGGCGGCGGCATTCCTGGGGGCTTCCTACGTGGTGCTGCACGGGGACCGGAAGGAGGGGAAGCTCCCCCGGGAGGAGTACTTTGCCCGGTACAGAGCGCTGGACGAGGCCGCCCGGGAACACGGCGTGCGGCTTGTGCAGGAGAACGTGGGGCGCTGCCGCGGCGGGAGCGCGGAATTCCTGGCGGCGATGCGGAAGGCCCTGCCGGAGGCGCTGTTTGTCCTGGACCTCAAGCAGGCCAGGCGGGCCGGGGAGGACCCGCTGGCGCTGCTCCGGCTGCTGGGGAAGGCGGTGGCCCATGTCCACATGAGCGGCTGCGGTCCGGAGGGGGACTGCCTGCCCCTTCACCGGGGATGCTTCCGGCCGGAGGAGTTTCTGGCGGAGCTGAAGCGGCAGGGATTTTCCGGCGCCGCGGTGATGGAGCTTTATCGGGAAGGTTACGGGGAATACGGGGAGCTTGCGGAATCCGTCCGCATCCTGGAGGCGGCGGCGAAAGCCCTGAACGCCTGAAAAATACCGGGTTTTCGCTTGTTTTTGCGCGAAAATCATGGTATGATAAAAGAAAAAGCGAGAAAAGAGGGATTGCGATGAAATGCCCGTATTGTTCCTATACAGAAAGCAAGGTCGTTGACTCCCGGCCGGCCGAGGACAGCGAAAAGATCCGGCGGCGGCGCGAGTGCCTTTCCTGCGGGAGACGGTTCACAACCTACGAAGCGGTGGAAAATACGCCGCTGGTGGTGGTAAAAAAGGACAAATCCCGCCAGCTTTTCGACCGGGAAAAGCTGCTGCGCGGCCTGCTCCGGGCCTGTGAAAAACGGCCCATCTCCATGGAGGAGCTGGAGCGGTTTGTGGATTCCATCGAGCAGAATTACGCCAACGAGATGGTGAAGGAGGTCAGCTCCGTGGAGCTGGGGGAATATGTGCTCAAGGAGCTGAAAAAACTGGACAAGGTGGCTTATATCCGTTTCGCCTCGGTCTACCGGGATTTTTCGGATGTGGATTCTTTTATGACCGAGCTGCGGAAGCTGCAGCAGGAGGAATGACGCCTTGACGTATTTTCGAAAAAACTGGAAAAGGATTCTGCGCAATATGCGCTTCCATCTGGTGACGCTGACGCTGTTCATGGTGATGGCGGTGCTGGGGCTGAACATCATCCACACCAGGCTTTTGCAGAACGCGCAGAACACCGGCACCGCCCTGGCCCGAAGCTATTCGGTGGAGGAACAGAACAGCATCACGGTGTATGAAACTCTGATGAACCTGGGGACGGCTTACATCAGCCGGCAGGACCCCGGGGACATGAACGCAGAGGAGATGCAGCGCTGGCTTCAGGCATTTTTCGGGAATATTGTCGATGTGCTGGGGGAATCGGTGGACCCTTACGCGGTGGTTGACGGGACCATTGTGGCGGCAAACCCCTGGGGGGGGGACGCCGATTACGACTACGCCTCCACCGAATGGTATCAGAAAGCGGTTGAGGCCGACGGGGAGATCATCTTTACGGACGCCTACACTGACGCCATTTATGACAAAACGGTTGTGACCATCGCCCAAAAAGTCAGCGGGATGGACTGCATCCTGGCCTTTGATATTTTCCCGGAGAATTTCCGCCTCCATGAGACCCAGACGGACATGCCGGAGGGGAGCTCCTATTTCCTCTGCGACCATAACGGCACGCTGCTTTATTATTCTCTGACCTTGAATGTTGACTCATTCGGTGCAGTGCAGGAATATGTGCAGGGCCTGTTCCGGGGAATTCAGGACGGGAGTCTCCACTCCTATGATGCTACGGTCCGGGATTTGTCCGGAAATCTGCGCGGCGTTTACTACTGGGAACTGGAAAACGGCTGGTATTCGATTGTAACGATCCCGCATCATACCATCCTCAGCGGGCTTTTCCATCTGACGCTGGTGTTTGCGGCGAGCTTCGGCGTGTTTCTGCTGGCCATTCTGTTCATGGTCTGGAAGGACTACCGCCTGAGCAAGCGCGCCGACCGGGCTTCGGAGACGGTGCGGGTGCTGGGGAACTCCTACTACGCCATCTACCGGGTGGATTACTGGGATGGCACCTATGAGATGATTAAAGGTTCCAAGGACATTCGGATGCAGGTCAGTGAAAAGGGGCCCTACGGGACGCTGCTGGACGCGATGACCCGGGTCATCGAGGAAGGCGCTTCCCGGGAGTTTATGGACACCTTTTCCATCCAGAGCATCCAGCAGCTGGTCGCTCACCAGGCCCGGGACTTCGGCGGGGATTTCATGCGGCTGTTTGACGACGGGTACAAGTGGGTCAATGTCCGGCTGCTGTTCGACGAGTCGCTGGACCCCGGCGAGGTTGTGCTCTGCTTCCGGGAAGTGGACGAGGAAAAGCGGCAGCAGCTTCAGCAGCGCAGGCTGCTGGAAAACGCGCTGGATACGGCCAAACGAAGCGAAAAAGCGAAAAACGCCTTCTTCAATAACATGTCCCACGACATGCGCACCCCCCTCAACGCCATCATCGGCCTGGCGGAGCTGGTGCGCCAGAATCTGGACAGCCGGGAGAAGGTGGCGGATTACATGCAGAAGATCACCTTTTCCAGCCAGCAGCTGCTGGGGCTCATCAACGACATTTTGGAGATGTCCCGGCTGGAGCAGGGGAAGGTGAGCCTGGATTACCACCAGTTCAACCTGAAAAAATGCATCGGGGACTGTGTGGCCGTGTTCCAGGCCCAGGCGGAACGGGAACACAAGAATTTCTCCGTTTCCTTTGACGTGGAGGACACGGAGGTGATGGGGGATTTCTTCCGCATCGGCCAGATTCTCAACAACCTCCTGTCCAACGCATTCAAGTACAGCAAGGAGGGCGCGGATATTTCCGTGCGGATCAAGCAGTTCAACCAGCAGGAGCACAATAAATACCAGATTGTGGTGGAGGACACAGGGGCCGGGATGTCCCCGGAATTTGTGGAGAAGATTTTTGAACCCTACGCCAGAGAAACCCGCTTCGGCGCCAGAAACGTCAGCGGGACCGGTCTGGGGATGCCCATCGTCAAGAGCCTGGTCACCCAGATGAGCGGCCAGATTACCGTGGAAAGCGAGCTGGGGAAGGGCAGCACCTTTACCGTCACCATCCCGCTGGAGGTAATCCCCCAGGAGGAGAAGGAACCGGCCCAAAAGGACGCCGGCGGGGCGGCAGAGGCGCGCTTCAGCCTGGAGGGGAAACGGATTCTGCTGGCGGAGGACAACGAGTTCAATATGGAAATTGCCACGGAGCTGCTGTCCATGAACGGGATTGAAGTCACCCAGGCGTGGAACGGCCAGGAGGCGGTGGACACCTTCCGGAATTCGGTGCCGTTCTATTTTGACGCCATTTTAATGGATATGCAGATGCCGGAAATGGACGGCTGCGAGGCGGCCCGCACCATCCGGGCCATGAACCGCCCGGACGCGAGGCATGTCCCGATTGTGGCAGTGACGGCCAATGCCTTTGCGGAGGATATCGCCCTGACCACCGAAGCGGGGATGAACGCCCATGTCTCCAAGCCCATCGACTTCCCGGTGCTTTACAGCACGCTGGAGGAGCTGATGGGGAAAAAAGGCAATTGAGAAGGAAAACGCGCAGGGAGGGCTTTTTGTGAAAATTGAGCGCATTTATTCCAAGAATGCGGCTTATCAGAAGTTCGAGGTGTTAAAGACCAATCGCAACAAGCGGTACAAGTACGGCGAGTTTTTTGTGGAGGGCGTGCGCAACCTCAACGAGGCGGTGCGCTGCGGCTGGCACATCTGCTCGTTTTTGTACACGCGGGAAAACCGGCTGTCGGGATGGGCGGAGGAAATGCTCCGCTCGGTGCGGACAGACTGCAATTTTGAGCTGACAGCCGCGCTGATGGCGGACCTGAGCGGCAAGGAGGACACCTCCGAGCTGATGGCCGTGGTGCGGATGCGGGAGGACAGTTTCTCGCAGTTCCATTTTTCGGAAAATCCCATCGTCGCCCTGTTTGACCGCCCTTCCAACAAGGGGAACCTGGGGACCATCCTGCGCTCCTGCGACGCGCTGGGAGTGGAGGGGCTGATCCTCACCGGGCACGGGGTGGACCTGTACGACCCGGACGTCATCATTTCTTCCATGGGTTCCTTTTTCAAGGTCCCGGCCATCCGCGTGGCCGACAACGCGGCGGTGATGGACTTTATCGGGAAAATGAAGGAGCGGTACCCCGGCTTCCTGGTGGCGGGAACCACCGCCCACCGGCAGCACCCGCTGTATGAGCTGGACCTTTCCGGGCCGGTGATGTTCCTCATCGGCAACGAGACGGAAGGGCTGTGCCGGGCGTTTAAGGAAGGCTGCGACGTCCTGACGACCATTCCCATGGCGGAGGATTCCTCCGCTTCCTCCTTCAATGTGGGCTGCGCCGCCACCGTCATGTTTTACGAAGCGGTCCGCCAGCGCCTGAAGCGGCCTGAATAAGCATCCGGAATCCCCGCGGGATTTGTCCCGCGGGGATTTTTTCATGGTTGACAAACCGGGGGCGCTGTGGTATGATAGGGATAAGTGTTTGATATAAATACATATGTTTTTGAATAAAGCACAATTCTGACGAAACATTCCGATGTATGCCGACAAGTGTCCTCCCTAAAAAGAATTATTTGTTTTGTATGATTTTGATTGACGGACAGATGGGATCGCGGTATAATAAGGGATGGAACATCTATGAGGTGGGTTCCATGAAATATTTGGTGGTTCTTTGCGATGGAATGGCGGATACGCCGGTGGCGGCGCTGGGCGGAAAAACGCCCATGGAGGCGGCCCGGAAGCCCAATATGGACCGGCTGGCGCGGGCGGCGCTGGTGGGGACGGCCAGGACCGTCCCGCCCGGCATGCATCCCGGCAGCGATGTGGCGAACCTTTCGGCGCTGGGGTACCGTCCGGCGGCATGCTATACGGGGCGTTCTCCGCTGGAGGCGGCCAGCATGGGCATCGACCTCCGGCCGGACCAGTACGCCGTCCGCTGCAACCTGGTGACGCTGAGCGGCGAGACGGATTACCGGAACAAGCGGATGGAGGATTACTGCGCGGGGGACATCTCCACCGGGGAAGCGCGGCAGCTTGTGGAGTGGATGGACCGTCAGCTCCCGGAAGGAATGCGGCTTTATCCCGGGGTCAGCTACCGCCATTGCCTTGTCTGGGACAATCCGGCGGAGGACCTGGGCGGGCTGACGCCGCCCCACGACATTTCCGGGAAAACGGTCGGCGGGTTTCTGCCGGACCCGGAGAAGGCGGGGCCTTTGCTGGAGTGGATGGAAAAAAGCAGCCTGCTGCTGGAGGACCATCCGGTCAACCGGGCGCGGAAGGCGGCGGGAAAACGGCCGGCCAATTCCCTCTGGTTCTGGGGCCAGGGGCGGCGGGCTGCCCTGGAGCCGTTCTCCGGCAAATTCGGGGTAAAGGGCAGCGTCATTTCGGCGGTGGACCTTATCAAGGGGATCGGGGTGCTGGCCGGGATGGAGGTGCTGGATGTGCCGGGGGCGACCGGGTACATCGATACCAACTTTGCGGGCAAAGCCGCCGCGGCCGAGGATGCGTTCCGCCGGGGGAGCGATTTTGTGTATGTCCATCTGGAAGCGCCCGACGAATGCGGCCACCGGGGGGAGACGGAAAACAAGGTGTGTTCCGTCGAACGCATTGACGAACAGGTGCTGGGGCCGCTGCTCCAGTATCTGGAAGGGCAGGGGGAGTTTCGGGTTCTGGTCATGCCGGATCACCCCACCCCGCTGGCCACCATGACCCACTCGGCCGAACCGGTTCCGTTCCTGCTGTACGACAGCGCGAAGCCGGAAACGGGCGCGGCCCGCTTCACCGAAGCGGAAGCCGCCCGCGGACCATATCTGGACGATGCGTCCCGCCTCATGGAGCTCTTAATTCTTCGGAAATAGGGTGACGCAGAGTTGAAGCAGTTACAATGGAAAGAACTGGGGAAGGATGCGGCGTATGTGCTGCCCGGCTCCTTTCTGTACACGGCGGGGGTTTATTGCTTTACGGCCCCCAATGAGATTGCGCCGGGAGGCGTCAGCGGCTTGTCTACCATGATTAACGCGCTGACCGGCATCCCGATGGGTGTTTTGACCTTTGTGCTGAACGTGCCGCTGCTGCTGCTGGCGTTCTTTTTTGTGGGCAAGCGGTTTGCCTGCAAGACGCTGGCGAATATTGTAGCGATGACGGTGTTTCTGGACCTGGTGCTGGCCCATCTGCCGGTTTACAGGGGGGATATGATTCTGGGAGCCATCTTCGGCGGGTGCCTGATGGGCGCCGGGCTGGGGCTGGTCTTTATGCGGGACTACACCACCGGCGGAAGCGACATTGTGGCCAAGCTGGTCCAGACCAAGCGCCCGGATTTTCAGATGGGGCAGGTCATCATGGCGGTGGACGTCTGCATCGTGATGATGTCCGGGTTTGTATACGGACGGATTGAGTCGGTGCTGTATGCGGCGATTACCATTTTTGTGTACACCCGGGTGGCCGACTTGGTCATGTACCGCCGGGGCAGCGGCAAGGTGATTTTCCTGATTTCCAGCTACGGGCCGGAGATTGCGCGGCGGATCATTCTGGAATGCCACAGGGGGGTAACGATTCTCAACGGCAAGGGCGCTTACACCGGCGCGCCGCACAATGTGCTGATTATTGCCATCCGAAGCCGGGACTATTATCAGCTCAAGACCATTGCGGAAGAGGTGGACAGCCGCGCCTTTATTATCGCCTCCGACTGCGGCGAAATCCGCGGTAACGGCTTCCGTCCCGGGGACCTGCCGGAAGTGGCGGCGGCGGACTGGAACGGAGGCGCGACGCTGCCTGTAAACCGCGGCGAAGAAACGGACGGCAGACAACAAAATTCCTGAACGGGGTCCGTCCGGCGCAGTGCCCGCCGGGCGGCATAGAAAAAGGAATGGGGGACCATTATGAAAAAATTTCCGCTGAAATCTTTTAACGTGGATTTCAATTGGTACGAGGGGAAAGCTGCGCCGCCGGACCTGTTTGTGGAATGCGACCCGAAGAAGCTGGTGGAATGGTACAAGGGGATGCATGTCAACAACTTCTGGACCTTTGGGACCACTTACAACGGGTACGCATGGTACGACAGCAGGCTGGCCCCCAAGGCAGTGGGGCTCCGGCGGGATTTCCTTGCGGAGACCGTAGAGCTGGGGCATCAGGCGGGAATGGAAGTATTCGCCTACACCTGCCTGGGGGACAACGGGATGCTGATTTCCCGGAAGCCGGAGATTGCAAGGGTGGATGAAACCATGTACCGGCTGCCTCTGACGGAGTGGTATCTGGATTATTTCTGCGGCATTTGCGCGGAAATCGTCCGGCACGCGCCTGTGGACGGGATTGTCATTGACTGGTTCCGCTATCCTCAGAACAGGCGCAGCCGGTGGATTCCGGAGGAGCGGGAGCTGTTCCGGCAGCAGATGGGGGAAGCGGTTTCGGAGGACGCGGAACTTCCCCGGGATGTTCTGGAGGAATATGAGCGCCGCTGTCTGGAGCATGCGTGGCGGAGAATTTGCCAGGTGCTCCACGGGGAGTATCACGTCAAAATCTGGACAAACCAGCCCTTTGAGAAGGCGGACGATCCGATCTGGAACGGGAACATTCTGCTGAAGGAAGCGGACTATGTGCTCAATGAGTGCCCGGATTTCTCCCTGCTGAGCTGGATTGCCTCCCAGGCGGGGGAGGACACCATGGTGGTGCAGAATCTCTGCGGCTGGGCGGGGCACCGGCTGGACGAACTGCAATCCATTGACCTGAACCGGTATGGTTTATTCGGATTTGCGGCTGCGGATGCCGAAACTTGTCTGCCGGAAGAGAGAACTTCTGCCGTAAATTATAAAAATATAGAAATTATTCGAGAATTTTACAACAAAACATAAAATATCAAAAAAAGACTTGATTATTGTCTGCGATCATGCTATAATAAACAAGTCGTCTGGGTGTGGCGCAGATGGTAGCGCGCTACCTTGGGGTGGTAGAGGCCGCTGGTTCAAATCCAGTCACTCAGACCAGGTTGGACCTGGAGCAGAAAATGCTCCGGGTCCTTTATTTATTCTGCGCGCATGTCCCGCGCCGGTATTTGGAACAGCAAAAGCAGCTGGAGCGAACGATTTTACGGCCGTTCGCTTTTTCTTGGGCTTTATCGGGGTTCGCGGGCTTTTTGGAGCCGTGCTGTCCCCCTGACACGGCCGAAAAAGAAGCAAAACGCGGGGCCGGATTCTGAGTTTTTCCGAATCGGGCTCCGCGCTAATAAATTCCATATCCTGGAGCAGTATTTGACCATGAGCCTGGAAAAAACGGAAAGCATGCTGAAGGAACGCTTTCTGAATGTGTCCGATATGCAGGCCCGATGGGCAAGCCACTATGGCGGATACGGGTGCATGGGCGTGATACAGTGCCGGATTGCGGACGGGCTGCGGCAGCCGCCGGAAGAGGTGGCGGATTTCATTGTGGATACCCTGACCAAAACAATGGGATAGGACGCGGTGCATTTTCGTGGGGATTCAGGCGGCCTGCATTGCCGGCGTCCATTCAGTCAAAATTTGAAAAGGCTTCTCAGCGCTGTGAAAATACAGCTGCCGGGGAGCCTTTATGTTATTTGGAGATATGTTATTTTTTACGAATATTCTAATGATTTTACAGGGAAAAACATACAGGCCGTGCTGAAGCTCCTCGTTTTCCCGGAACAAAAAGAAGAAATTCAGGAACAAAAACCTCTGTTTTTCCTGATATTCTTGCAAAGCGCAGGCATTTCAAGTAACATGAAAAACAGATAAAATCACAAACCAATAACAGCTTCGGCGGGGATTGTTCTCAGTTTCTGTGCAGACATAAACAGCCGTTTCCGTCCAAAAGCGGAATTTTCCGGCGGCTGCGCGGCGGGCATGCTTCAAACTGCGGTGCTGCCGTCACCTCGGCAAACCGGATATTTTTCAGGATGCGTTAGCCCAATCCCCAATTTGTGATTCGGAAAATACATGATGGATGAGGGGGGAGGCAGGGTGCCGGATCAAATCAGGATTTATCGCGGAGATCGCATTGAAACGATTGCGCTGGACCCGAAGGAAGAACTATCGTTTGGCGACAGCAGCGGGTGCCGTTACCAATTCCCAAAGGGAAGCTGCGGCGGAAATTCCGTCCGCTTTATCTTTCAGGATCACACATGGAACGCCGTTTGTCAGGGAACTGTTTTGAGGGCGGGAAAGCCGGTAGGGACTGCCGCCGCGGAAGATGGGGACATTTTTGTTTTAAACGCCGGTTCGCATTTGGCGGTGCAGTTTTTCAAAGAAAGGCAGGGCGCCGGGACAGACGTCCCTTTCCGCGGAATGCCGGAGCTGCTCCTTGGCCGGGGCGGCAGCTGCGCGGTGCAGCTCAGCGACCGGCGGGTGTCGGGGAATCACGCGAAGCTGTACCCCATGAACGGAGCGTGGCGCATCTGCGACCTTAACAGCACCAACGGCACTTATGTCAACGGCAGACGGGTCAGCGAAGCCGCCCTGCGGGAGGGCGACATCGTCACCATCGGGCCCTATGAGATTACTTTTACATCGGAACGCCTGCGCATATCCGGCGGCAACCCCGGGACGATCCTTCCCCACCTGCCCTCCAGCCGGATGAAGCCGCGGGCTTCCGTCCAATATCCGGTTTTCAGCCGTTCCCCCCGCCTGATCCGGGAACGCCCCTCGGGAAAGCTGGAAATCGAAGCGGCCCCCACTATCGGCAGCAAGCCGGAAATCAACTGGCTTACCGTGCTGCTTCCGGTTCTGGGCACTTTGGCGGTATCCCTTCTGATGACGGTTTTTACCGCGGGGATGGGTATGATGCTTTCCGTGCCCATGATGCTTGTCGGCATTGCCGTTACCTTTTTGAATTACCGGACCCAGTCCAAAAAATTTGCCCAGACCGAAACGGCGCTGCGGGAAAAATACCGGCAGTATCTCCGCTCCTGTGAGCAACGGCTGGAGGACGCCGCCCGCAGGCAGCGGGAAGCGGTGCTTGACGCAAACCCCTCCCCGGCCCAGTGCCGGGAAATGGCGGAACGGACGGACCGCCGCTTGTGGGAGCGCACCCCATCGGACGGAGATTTCCTCTCCCTGCGGGTGGGGCTGGGACAGGAGCCACTGGGCGTGGAGATTCAAACGCCCAAGGTCGGCTTTGTCCTTCAGGAGAACGATTTTACCCGTCTTCCCCAGCAGACGGCGGACCGGTACGGCATGGTGGAGGGCGTTCCGGTTTTATGCGGCCTGCTGCATACGCCCAGCCTTGGCCTGGTTGGGGACCGGGGTTCCACGCTGCGGATGGCTCAGGCTCTGCTGGTCCAGGCAGCCGCCCACCACGGCTATGACGACCTGAAGCTGGCCGTGTTTTTCCCCAAGGAAGAGCAGAAGCAGTGGGAATGGGTGCGCTGGCTGCCCCATACCTTTGACGGGAACCGTTCCCGCCGGATGATTGCCTGCACCCGGTACGAGGCAGCTGAAATTTTTGCCGGGCTGGAGCCCTTGTTCCGCCGCCGCAGTGCAGAACAGCAGGGAACCTGGGGGAAAGCATCCCCGCAGCTGCCCCATTACCTCTTTGTGATTGCGGACCCCAGTTTGCTTCAGGGGCAGCCTGCCGCGGACTATTTGCTGCGGAACGATCCCAGCTTCGGGGTCAGCTGCGTGCTGCTGGGACGGGGCCTGCAGGACCTGCCCGGCAGTGTGGCACAGATTCTGGAAGCCCGCGGCAATGAAAGCCTTTTGTACCGCCGGGAACGCCCGGATGAAAAGCGCCGGTTCCGGATGGACCAGATTTCCCCGGCGGAGTGCGAGGCCTTTGCCCGCGCCCTGGCCCCGATCCGTCTGCCGGAGAAAAGCGAGGCGGGAAAGCTGCCGGACAGCGTTGCTTTCTTGGAAGGATACGGCGTCCGGCGTCCGGAGGAGCTGGATTTTGCGGATTACTGGAACAATTCCTGCAGCTGGCAGTCCCTGTCGGTCCCCATCGGAGTGAAGGCGGGCGGGGCGGTCTTTTCCTTTGATATTCATGAAAAGAAAAGCGGCCCCCACGGCTTGGTGGCCGGAACCAACGGCAGCGGCAAATCGGAAATGGCACAGAGCTGGATTGCTTCCATGGCGGTGCAGTTTTCCCCGCGGGATGTGAATTTCGTGCTGGTGGACTTCAAAGGCACCAGCCTTTTGCAGCCTTTCCGGGAGCTGCCCCATCTGGCGGGCAGCATCTCCAATCTGGACAAAGACATCCAGCGCTGCCTGATGGCCCTGGACAATGAAATTGAACGCCGCCAGCTTCTGGTGGATCGTTATGGGGCCCACGATATTTTAGGTTATCAGGCCCGCCGCCGGACCAACCCGGATATGGAGGAAATGCCGTTCCTCATCCTGGTGATTGACGAATTTGCGGATTTTAAAGCGCAGTATCCTGATTTTACCGGCCCCCTGGACCACATCTTCCGGGGCGGCCGGGCCCTGGGCATTTACACCGTCATTATGACCCAAAAGCCCGCCGGCGTAGTGACGGAGCAGATGACGGCCAACGCCAATTTCCGCTGGTGCTTAAAGGTCATGTCCGAAAGCGACAGCCGGGAAATGCTGGGAATCAACGATGCGGCTTACCTGAACAAGCCCGGCCGGAGCTATGTGAAGATTGGGACCGGCGTCCCGGAACTGGTGCAGCCCTTTTATTCCGGCGCGCCCTATTACCCGGACGGAAAAAGAAAGAAACCGGCTCCGGCGGTGGCGCGGGTCTCCCTGAATGGGGAACGTCAGCCGGTGGCGGGGCTCCCGCAAAAAAGCGCGGGTCCCGCCAAGGGGACCCAGCTTCAGGCTGTGGTGCAGGCGATTGCAAGCTACTGCCGCCAAAACGGGATCGCGCCCGCCCGGCAGGTCTGGACGGAGCCCCTGCCGGAGAAGCTGGACCTTTCCCGGCTGCTGCCGGGAGGCAGGCTCTGGGATAAAGCGGCGGATTGGGCGGAAAGCCCCCAGTCCCCAACGGCTTATCTGGGCCTTACGGACGACCCGGCCAACCAATGCCAGACTGTGGCTGTCCACCGCTTCTGGACGGACGGCCATCTGCTGGCCTATGGGATGCCCCTTTCCGGCAAAACCACCTTCCTCCAGACCCTGTTGGTCAGCCTGTGCAGCTGCTATACCCCCGGACAAGTGCAGCCTTATCTCATGGAGCTGGGCGGATTCGGGCTGCGGGGCTTGGAAAAATTCCCCCATGTGGGCAGCGCGGCCGGGGATGAGGAGCCGGAGAAGCTCCGAAAGATTTTGGACCTGTTTTTAGAGGAGCTGGAACGGCGCAAGCAGCTGTTCCGCCGGGCGGGAGCCGGTTCCATCGCCGCTTTCGCGGACGCCGGCGAGGACGTCCCGCCTGCGTGGATCCTTGCCATTGACAACTTAAACCTGGCCGGCGATAAATTCCCGGAGCTGTTGGAGGCCGTCGAGCAGATCTCCCGGGAAGGGGAGGCTTTTGGGCTGTACCTGGCGGCCACTGTGACGGGTTCCTCCGGCCTGAGCTACCGCCTGACCCAGAATTTTAAAACGGTGGTCACTTTACAGCTGGCCGACAAACTGGATTATGCCCAGCTTGTGGGGCGGGTGACGGGCAATATCCCCAAACCTGTCATGGGGCGTGGGCTGGTAAAGGGCCCCCTGGAATTTCAGACGGCCATTGTCTGGCCGGAGCTGAGCGACGGGAAGCGGACGGCCGGACTGCGGCAGCTGGCGGAGGAAATGACTGCCGCGTGGCAGGGGCCTCTGCCTCCGAAAATCGCGTCCATGCCCCGGGAAATCCCTTACGGTTCGGTGCCGGGAGCGCCGTTTGTGCTGGGCCTTTCCCGGAAGGACGTTTCCCCGGTCCGGCTGCCCCTGGGGGAAACTACCAGCATCCTTGTCAGCGGCGGCAGCGAATCCGCCCTGGAAGCGCTGCTTAAGCTGCTGTTAAGCCAGGCGGAGGAAACAGAGGGCGCGGCAATCCTTTTATGCTCCCCGGCTTTGACCTGCGCCGGCGCGGAGATTGTGCGGGACCCCGCCCAGCTGAACCGGGCGCTGGACCCCCTGGCCGCGGAGCTGAAGGCCCGTCAGGCGGCATACCGGGACGACCCGTCCCGGCGTTTCCCTCCCATCCTCATCCTGCTGGACGGCCTGACTCCCTTTATGGAAGCGTCAGAACAGTATACTGCCTCCCGGCTGGAAGCGTTTATCCGGCTGGGGGAGGGGCTGGGGCTTACCATCGTCGGGGCGGATACCGCCGCCAATGTAGAGCACAGTTATTTTACCCAGAATATTTTAATGGAAACCCTGCACGAAGGCCCCATCCTTCTGGCGGGCGGCGCGGCCGGGGAGCATCGGATTGTGAATACCGCGGCCTTGAGTCGGGAGTATCCGGAGCCCTTTGGACCCGATACGTTGGTTCTGGCCCGGAACGGTGAATTTTTGGGCATCAAACAAATGAAACGGAAGGAATAAACCGGCGGAAAGGAGACAGCCATGGCGTACACTTATGCGGACTACGACCGCCTGCTGAAAGAAAAGGACGTGCTGATTGCCTATATGCGCGGCATGACGGAAGCCCGGGAGGCGCTGACCCGGTATCTGGACGGCAGCGGCAACAGCGACCCAAACGGCGACAACGCCGTCTGTTATCTGCAAAAAGCCGGCCAGCGCATTGCCAGCGGCGAAGCCTGGACCGGTTCCGCTGCGGTTTCCTGTCAGCGGGCCATAGAAACCCTTCGGAAGGACGCTCAGGGCCTGGCGGAGTATATCCGTTCCACCTGCGGCGCCATCCTGGCGGACGCGCAAGAGCAGGTGGAGGATTTGCAGCGGCAGATTGCCGCAGTTGCGTCGGATATGGACGGGTGGGGAACGGCGGAGATGTACGCCCGGTCCCTCTTTGATTCGGATATGAGGAGGTAGACTATGAAAACAGCGTCTGTCCGCCTGTCCGAACCGGCGTTTTGCCAGCTGCTGGCCATGATGCCCGCCGCAGGGCGTCTGCTGCTGCCGGAGGCCGCCTATTCCGCCAGGGAATTTATCAGAGCCAGGCAGGAATGGGAGGAAGCCGGGCTGGCGGAGCTGGATTTTGACGGCGTTCTGCACGCCAGCCCCAGGTTCGCCCGGATGCTCTGGAACCTGGAAAAATCCCGGGGCGTGCTGCGCCTCCGGGACACCGCCGGGGAAATCATGTTTGTGCGGGGGCCGGTAGACCTGCTGCAAATCCGCCGGAAAGCCGGGGAGGACAGCCGGAAGCTGGCGCTGCGTCCCTTGTCCGAGGCCGCATGGGCAATCAAGCGGCGCCTGCGGGAGCATGCAGAGTGGGAGCTTATGACCCAAATCCCCGGGGAGGAATCGCCGCTGCTGTCCAAAATTTCTCCTGAAGAAGGACAGGGCGGGCGGGAAGAAACCATCCGCGCCCATTTGGAAAGATTTTACGGGAAGGAGGCGGGGCAAAATGCCGGATGAAGCCATTGTCACCGTCCGATTCGGCCAAAAAGAACAGGATTACGCCCTGCCGCTGCAAACGTCAATCGGGGAATGGCTCCCCTTTCTGGCGGAGGATCTGGGGGCCGGGAGGAAGGCCTCGCTTTCCTGCCGCGGGGAAAAGCTGGATGACGCCCGTTCCTTAGCCTCCTACGGGATCTGGGACGGCTCCATTTTAACGCTGACGGCGGATAGGAGGGAAACGCGGTGAAACAGTTTTTAGACCCCGACGGCTACCAGCGGATCCAAAAGGAACTGCAAAAGGCGGAGGACAGCTTTGGCAAGGCGTTTTCCGCGTTTTCCCAGCAGTCCGTCCGCAATCTGGAAGCGAAGCTGGACCCGGGCGGGCAGCTGGACGACTGCCGGAGAAGCCTAGCGTCCTACCTAAGCAAGCTCCGGCTCCTCATGCAGCGGATGGAAACCTACCTTTCGGATTACCAGGCCCTTCAGGAAGAAGGGAGGAATTCCCTGACCCAGGAACAGCTTTCTTCCTATGGCTCAGGGAAGTTCTGGACCATGCCGGACACCAGCGCGGCCCTCAGCCTAATGGCCTACCAGACCTACCGGTTCCGCTACCAGGTGGGGAAAACCTTTTCCGCGGATTATAACGACCTTTACAGCTTCCAGAACAGCAAGGTGTTTCAGGACGCCGCATTCAAGGCGGGCTTTGGGGAGCTTACCAACTACGGCCTCTGGCTGGGGGCGGACGATTATACCGATGAACTGATCCAGGGGGCGCTGGCTTCCATGCTCCAGGGCATCCCGGACGCCCGGGTGGACGACCGCTTTGACGACGGGGTGCTCAAAACCCTGGGGGAACGGCTGGGCATTGAAAATATGGACCAATGGGTCAGCGAGCTGAAATTGCTGCTTAACAAATACGCCGGCGGGATGCGCCCGCTGGAGGAGCTTTTGCAGGACCCGGTCTATCAGGAGCTGCTGGATTCCATGACCGGGGAGGAAGCCGAGATGTTCACCACCATCGTCGGCAAGGTCTTTGACAGCTTCCAGACCGCTTCCAGCGCGGTTGGAGCCGTCTCGGATATTGCCGGGAATTTGGACGACGCCATGGAGCTGGTCGCCTTCGCCATGAACGACTACACCCAGCAGATCTCCTACCTGGATTCCATGGAAAACGCCCTGCTGGAGGCGGGGTTCGCCTCCGGGCCGGTAATAGAGCAGATCGCGGATATGAAGGAAAAGTACAGCAAGGAATTTTCCCTGGGGCTGGACGAGGTGAAGGACTTTTTCATCGATGAGGCCAAGGACCGGCTGAAAGACGAGCTGAAGGAGGTCTTCCCCCTCCTCAAAAACGTGGATTTCGGCCTGAAGGCCGCGGAAACGGCGGCGAAAATCGCCTTCTCCGACGAATATGAGGGCTACCAGAAGCTGGCGGGGTACGCCCAGTTCGACTACGCCCTGACTAGGTCCTATGAAAACTATGTGGAGCTCATGGAATACGGCATCGCCACAGAGGAGGACTTGCAGGAAGCGGACCGCATCTTTACCATGCTCCGGTCCTTAAAAATGCAGGAATACGACCAGATGCGGACCCTCTGCAAGGACAAAGATCCGGAGCTTTACGCCCTCTACGACCAAAAATACCGGGAACTGGAAGAACTGGCCAGCCTGGGCGATGCGGACTGGCAGGCCGTGTGCCGGGTAAATCCGGTGAGCTGACTTCGCGGCAACCTACGACCTTCATCCTCCGGGCGCCTGCCCGGGATAAGGATTATTTCATAAAGGAGATTGATTTGTATGGCATCTACCAAAACTTCTCTTGACAGCGCGGTTCTGCGCAGCAGCGCATCCCAGGTGAAAAATATCGCCGGAAATTTGGAAAACGAGCTGCACTCCCTGGAACAGGTCATCAGCACCACCGCCAGCTCCTGGGAGGGCGGGGCCAAGGACTCCTTCGAGCGGTCCTTCCAGACGGTCCACAAAAAGCACCTGATGGAGATCAAATCGGCGCTGGACCAGTACGCCAAGGCCATGGAGACCTTCGCCAACGCAAACGACGACCTGACCGAAAAAGGCGCGCGCCTGTTTGACATCCAGTAACATCGAAACCGGCAAAGGCCGGAGATCGCGGCTGTTCCGGCTGCATCCTCCGGCCTTATTTTTGTGATGGGGGGAAAGGCTTTGTGAGCTTGGGCATCAGGGCGGCGGCCGTCACGCACCCCGGGAAAGTGCGGGCCAACAATGAGGACAATTTCTACCTGCAGGGGCATATCCGGGAAAATGTGGAGCAAAAGGAGGCGGCCTTCGCCTGCTTTGCCCGGGACAGCCGTTTTCTGGCGGCAGTGGCCGACGGCATGGGCGGCCAGGCCTTTGGGGAAAAGGCTTCGCTGACAGCGGTCAGGGCCCTGCGCCCCTGCCGCATAGAGGAGGCTGAACAAGAAGCCCTGGACGCCGTTGCCCGGGCCAACGGCAGAATCTGCGGGGAAATTACGCAAAACGGCGGCCGGCGGATGGGCTCCACACTGGCGGCGCTGTACATCGACGGCGGAAGGGCTTTGTGCTGCAATATCGGCGACAGCCGGTGCTATTTTCTGCGGGGAGGAGAGCTTTTCCAGATTTCCACCGACCACAACAAGGCGGGGCGGCTGGTGGAGCTGGGGGTCCTCACCCCGGAGCAGGCCGCCCGCCATTCCAGCCGCCACGAGCTGACCCGGCATCTGGGCATTTTCCCGGAGGAGATGGTGATTGCGCCTTCTTTCAGCGAAACGCTGGAGCTGCGGCCCGGGGACGCTTTCCTCCTTTGCAGCGACGGCCTCACCGATATGGTTTCGGACGCGGACATCGCCAATTTCCTGACCGGCGAGGGCACGCCGGAGCAGCAGGCGGAGGCGCTGGTGGACCTTGCGCTGCAAAACGGCGGCCGGGACAATGTGACGGCGCTGGCAATCCGGGTGGAAAAAACGTCCGGCCTGGGATTTGGCCGGCTTTGGAACGGAAAGGGAAAACAGGGATGAAGGTGTTTTTGCGGATATTGGGCGTCCTGTTGATGGGAGCCGGGGGATTCTGGACTTTGAGTACGGTTGTGAGC
Organism: Candidatus Merdivicinus intestinavium; assembly: GCA_018713245.1. Taxonomy (GTDB): domain Bacteria; phylum Bacillota; class Clostridia; order Oscillospirales; family Ruminococcaceae; genus Merdivicinus; species Merdivicinus intestinavium. The sequence continues at coordinate 15,061 of DVFM01000027.1, read as the reverse complement.
TTCCCGGGGATCATCCTGGAAATGCAAATGGCAGGATTTGCAGGGTGGCTTTTCTGGCTGCTGGCGGGCGCCGGGGCGTTTTGCCTGGGGCTCTGGCTCTTCCGGAAACCGGGGAAAAAACTGCCCTGCAAGGACCATAAGCCGTCCCCGCCAAAGAAAACAGCCCGGCAGGCCCCCTGGAAGACGAAGGACCCTTCCTTGTGGAAACAGCGGACAAAGGAGGGGGACGGCCAGCCCGCCCCTCCCCCAAAACCGGCCCGGGAAGACCCCTGGGAGGCGCGCATTCTTGAATGGGAGAAGGAGCTGGCGGGGACCGTTTTCCACAGCTTTATGTGGAAAGGCCGCGGGGCTGAGAAGCTGGACGTTACCAGGGATGACACCCGCGTAGACTGGTTTTCCATCGGGCGCGGCGGCGACCTGCTGAAAATCGTGGAGATCTATGCCCGGTTCGATTCCTACCTCCGGTCCTGCAGGGCGAGTGGGGTCCAGCCGGCCCTCCCGAAAAACCATCCCCATCCCATACCGCTGCTTCTGTTTCACGAGGAGCATTTTTTCATCCTGGCCGCCGGGGAACAGTTCGAGGCGATGGGGGAGGATGCGCTGCGCTGCCTTGTCCTTTGCCGGGAACATCATTTCCACCTGGTGCGGGACAACCTGGATCACACATATTATGACTACGTCAGCGGGAATACCTATGAGGCCTACCTGGACCACATATACAGCAATGTGCACTACGACGAGGACGACCCGGAATACGGCACCATCACCGACATGGGGGTGATTTCCCTGCGGGTTGTGAAAGGAGATGCAGAATGAATCCAAACGTGAATATAACGGCGGAACAGCTCCAGGCCGTGATGGATAAAATGTATCCCGGTATGGCGATGTACGCCCGGGATGTGAACCTGCCGGAGAAATTGGCGGAAAATTATATGCCCGGCCTGATTATCCGGGAAAAGGCCTTTACCGACGCCAGCAGCCGGTTCATGGGAATGGCAACAACCCACCGGTATGTGATCCTTTCCAACCACATGGCCGATCTTTCCGCCTTTGAACATGGAACAAACTGGGGGCTGCATACCGCAGGCAAGGATTCTCATTTCAAGATTCTGGGACAGCACACCCACAGAGGAAAAACCGGCATTTTCCTTCTGCACCTGCCCGACGATGAGAGCTGGAAGCTCTGGATGGGGGCGGAATTCGACCTGGACCGGCAGCTTTACGGAAAGGCCGTCCAGAGGTTCTGCGCCAAGTGCGGGGAGCCGCCTGTTCCGGAGCTTGCCGCGCCCCAGTGGCTTGACCGCTGCGCGTTCCCGGTGGGGATGGATGAAAAGGGGAAATTCTGGCCGTTGGAGGACAAAAATTCCCGGGAAACGATGCAGAGCCGCTACCGTGGCTGTCTGCTGGGGGGCGCTGTCGGGGACGCTTTGGGCTATCCGGTGGAATTTATGAAAGAAAAGACCCTCTGGGCCAAATACGGCCCCAAGGGTATCCGGACCCTGGCCCAGGCCGGGACCCCCGCCGTCATTTCCGACGACACCCAGATGACCCTTTTTGCCGCCAACGCCATTGTGTATGCGAAAAAGCAGGGGACAGATACGAGAGAGGCCCTGTGGCTGGCTTACCGGGAGTGGCTGGGCACCCAGGGGGACGAAAGCCGCATGGACGACCCGGCCCATCCCAAAATGTGGATTTATCAGGACAAGCGGCTTCACGCCCGCCGGGTCCCGGGCAACAGCTGCTTAAACGCCATCCGTCAAAGCAAAGACGGCGGCACAGTTCAGGAGCCGGTGAACAACAGCAAGGGCTGCGGCTCGGTCATGCGGGCGGCCCCCTTCGGCCTGGCGGTGCATTATGACCCCATCCGTTTCAACGAAGATGGCTTTATCATCGTGTACAGAATTGCCGCCTGCGATGCGGCACTGACCCATGGGCACAAATTGGCCTGGACAAGCTCCAGTATGCTGGCCCAGATCATTTATTACATTGTTCAGAAGTATCCCGAACGGGGATACGGGTTGGAACAGGTGATCCCCCATGTAAACGTTCCGGGGGGTGACGAGACCGCCTATAAGTTGTTGATGCGTGCGGTGAAACTGGCGCGGGACCCCGCGGTGTCCGACCTGGACGGCATCCACGCCTTAGGGGAAGGCTGGGTGGCGGAGGAAGCCCTGGCCATCGCCGTGTTCTGCGCCGTGCGGTATCAGGACGACTTCGCCGCCGGCGTCCGGGCAGCCGTCAACCATCAAGGGGACAGCGATTCCACCGGGGCCATCTGCGGCAACATCCTGGGGGCCTGGCTGGGGGAAGAAGCGGTGAAAGCCGCCTTTGACCTTCAAAATCTGGAACTGCGGGACCTGATCGAAACTGTGGCGGACCAGCTTTTTGACGCAGTGGAGAACCAGGCCCCCCAACAGCCCAAGGCGGAACCCTTAAAACCCCTGCGCCAGGTTGGGATGAAGTACACCCCCCTCACCAAAAAGGCGCTGGCCATCTGCTTTGACGCCCACAAAAACCAGCGGGACAAGGGCGGCCAGCCCTATGTGTTCCACACCTTCCACCTGGCGGAGCAAATGGAAACGGAGGAGGAAATCTGCGCGGCCCTGCTCCACGATGTGGCGGAGGATTCCCATTACACCATCGGGGACCTGGGCCGGGCGGGTTTCCCGGAAACAGTGCTGGAGGCGCTGCGGCTGCTGACCCGGGACCCACAGGGGAACTATCTGGAATATATTGCCGCGCTGCGGCAAAACCCCATTGCCCGCCGGGTAAAGCTGGCGGACCTTGCCCACAACAGCGACCTGGACCGGCTGGATGCCGTCACGGAGCAGGACAAACGCCGGGCCCTCAAATACCGCATGGCACAGGTCATCCTGGAGGACGACCGGTACGACAGTTTTCTGGGGCATTACCGCAAACGGATCCCCCTTTCTTTGGAATATCCCCTTTATCTCTCCGTGTTCTATGACAGGATGGGCGCTGTGGAGAAATACAGCATCGACATCGAGAAGGCGTCGGACTCCCACTATGAATTCGACGCCCGGGAAGGGGAGAAGCTGCAAAAGGCCCTGAACGCAAACCGCACCCTGCCGGAAGCCCTGGCGGACTGGGCTGCGCAGACCTATCGTTATAGCAGCGTCGAATCGCTTCTGGCCCATTGTGGGATCGCGTATCGGCCCTTCCATTACGATTGACAGCGGGCGCATACAGGAACGGAGAGGATCACAGCATGGACATCAACTACTATAAACAATATGAGCCCATTTTCGGCGTGTGGACAATCACGCGCCTCATCGGGGAAGGCGGCTTCGGCAAGGTGTTCGAGATGGAGCGGGTGGATTTCGGCAAGACCTACAGGGCCGCCCTGAAGGCCGTCACCATCCCGGCCAGCGAGGACGAGCTGCTGGCGGCGCGGGCCGAAGGAATGGACAACGCCAGCATCCGGGACTATTTCGGCAGTTATGTGCAGGACCTGTCCCGAGAATTCGACCTGATGAACAAATTAAAAGGCAACAGCAACGTGGTGAGCTACGAGAACCATCAGGTCATCGAGCACAGGGACGGCATCGGCTGGGACATCTTAATCCAGATGGAGCTTTTGACCCCGCTGAACAAATACATCGTCAGCAATACCATTACCCAGCGGGACATCATCCGGCTGGGCATCGACCTGTGCAATGCCCTGGAACTGTGCCAGAAGTTCAACATCATCCACCGGGACATCAAGCCGGAGAATATTTTCGTTTCCGAAGTGGGGAACTTTAAGCTGGGGGACTTCGGCATCTCCCGGACAGCGGACAGAACCAGCGGCATGACCAAAACGGGCACCGAAGCCTATATGGCTCCGGAGGTCTACAAAGGGGAGCCGTACCACTCCACGGTGGACATTTATTCCCTGGGGCTGGTGCTTTACCGGCTGCTGAACGGCAACCGGCTCCCCTTTTTCCCGCCCGCGCCCGCGCCTGTCAAGCCCGAGGACCGGGACAACGCCGTAAAGAAGCGGTTTTCCGGCGTGCCCCTGCCGCCGCCCTGCCACGCCAGGGGGCGGCTCGGGGAAATTGTGCTGAAAGCCTGCTCCTACAGCCCCAGGGACCGCTATTCCAGTCCGGGCCAAATGCGCCAGGAGTTGGAGGCCATCCTCTACAGCCGGGAGGAAGGCCCGTACATCTTTACAAACGGGGATGACGTCCCCCAGGATTCCGTCCATTATGTCAGAACCGGCGATAGGCCGGCTGGATCTACCCAGGGGAAAACCACCTTCCGGTCCTTTACCGGCGGAAGGACATCCGGCAATTTCGGCGGGACCTTCTCAGGCAGGGACAGGACGGTCAGCGATTTTAGCGGGACGTTTTCCGGCAGAGACAAAACCGTCAGCGATTTCGGCGAAACCTTCTCCGGCGGGACCAGAACGGACGGCGATTTTTCCCAGTACTGGAGCGTTCCGCCAAACAGCGCCGGCGGGACGCAGAAAAAACGCGCAGAGCGCACCCCGCCCAAGCCGCCGTTTTCAGAAAAGAAAGACAGCCGGACCGGCCCCAACGCGGCGCCCGCCAATTTGGCAGCCCAGATGCTGCCCGCCTGCGCCGTTGTGCCGCTGGGGCCAAACCGCACCACCTGGGGGCTGGCGGAAAGCTTTACGGATAAGGAATGGAAATTTGTCAACACGGTGACGCAGAAGTACGGCCTGCAGGATTACGGCGAAATCCTGGGCTACTGCGGCGTTATCCTGAACATCACCATCCCTTACGGGATCATCTTCACCTCAACCGGCATCATTTTCCCCAATATGGTCAAGGTGGCCAAATTCCTGCTGGAATCCACCGTGCACCACAAATACCTTTACCTTCCCTACAAGGAGATCCGGGCAGTGGAGCTTTACACCGAAAAGAAGCTGCTGGGCATCCGGATTTCCCTGGGAAACGGGGAGGAACGGAAGTTTGTCCTGCCTGACGGAATCTATGTCCACAGGACCAACGTGTGCAAGCTGATTGAAGCGATGTGCGGCTATTACGGGAACCAGATCAGTTTCCGCAATTGATATCAAATTTAAAAGAAAGAGGGACAAAAACATGAGTCAGAGATTGAGCAAGAAGGAATACTATTACGCGGTTACCCCTAAAAGGAACAAGCTCCTTTTGGTGTTTTGGATCATCGCGGATGTACTGAATCTTGTGGGGATTGCGCTGGGGCCGGCGTCGGTGCTGGGGCTCATCGCCTGTATTGTCTGCGGAATCGGGGTGAAGATGACCTTCAGCAAATGGTGGGGAATTGGCCTGCTCGCCTGGGGTGTCATCCAGTTCGGCCTCATCTATGTGGTGGGCGGGGTCATGCCCTGGGCGACGCTCTTTGTGGGCGCGTATGTTTTCCAGATCCTCAGCAACCTGGACAAATCCTATGCGGAATACCTGAAAACAGGCGAACTGCCGGATACCAAAGGATATTAAGCAGAACCTTGAAAAAATGAACGGATTCCGGTATGATAAAAAGAGAATATCAAGGAAAGGAAGGACGCCGGGATGGACAAAATCATTTTAAGTTTGAAAAATATCTATAAGCTGCTGATGGCCAATGATTTTCCCGTCTATTCAGAGAGCGTCATTGGGGAAAAGGAGCGGAAGGGGCAGACGGTTATCCGGTTTTGGCAGCATATGCTCGTCGAGGAGTTTAAAAGCCTCCCCTGCGGGAAAATGATCTGGCGCTACACCGAAAAGCGGAACCGGTACACGTCCCAGCTCTGCAACCGCAGCATGGCCGCAAATCTTTACGCCAGATATGCCAAAGAGCTTGCCGCCCGGATTTCGGAAAAAACGCTGCTGAATCAGATCGGCCGGTTTGCGCAGTTTATGTCGGCCAGGATGTACAAGCATGAGGTGCTGATGCGGCGCATCCAGGAATTCGTCCGCCTGTGTCAAGCGGAGGACCCGTACATGGCCGAAAAAGCCGCTTTCCATATCCGCTGCTGCGCGTCAGGCGCGGAAGAGGAGGGGAAACCGCGGGATGCGAGATTCCGCCTGTTCCAGGCGAGCTACCTTCTGACCATCCTGACCGTGTACGCGGCGGCGGGGGAGGCCATGGACGACCCGGCGCTGGAGGTGCTGCGGCAGGAGCGGTTCGGGATGGATGCGCTTTGGTCCCAGCGGCAAAAGCGGCGGACGGAGGCTTCCGGCAAGCCGGTGCTTCTGACCGTCCGCGCCGGGGTGCTGCAGGACAATCCTCTGCCCTATAACCGGTATTTCGGCCGGGAGGAGGCCCTTTACGATCTCCAGGAGGCGATCCTGAACCAGCAGAAATGCCTGATTTCCGGCATTGGCGGAATCGGGAAAACGGAGCTCCTGCGCCAGCTCATCCGGCGCTGCGTCCAGGGGAATCTGGTGAACGCACTGGCGGCTGTGCCGTACCGGGGCAGCCTTTTGGAGAGCTTTGCCTGCGCTTTCCCGGAATTCCAGGCGAAGGAGCCGGAGGAGAGCTTCCACGGGATTCTGCATCAGCTCCGGAAACGGGCGGAACAGGGGGAAAAGCTGCTGCTGGCCATTGACGACCTGCGGGGGGACCCGGAGCAGGACCCTCATTTCGCCCAGCTCCGGGAGCTGCCCTGCTGCATACTGATTACCAGCCGCAGGGAGAGCCTGGAGGGGTTTGAAACCTACCGGCTGGCGGACCCCTCCGTCACAGCGGGGACCCTGATTTTCCGGGACCATTACGGGAAGCCGCTTCCGCCCGAGGACCGGACCCTTTTGAAAAATTTGATGCAAAAGGAGCTCATCTGCCACCCGCTGACCTTAAAAATGATGGCCCGGGCGGCGCGCAGCCGGAACTGGGAAATGAGCCAGCTGCAGGCCCGGCTTTTGGAAGCGGACTGTTCCCTGACCTGGACGGAGGGGGACCGGACCGTCCGGCTGAGCCAGATTTATCACCAGCTTTACTCCATCAGTGAAATCCCGGAGAAATATAAGCCGGTTGTGGAGCTTTTCACCCTGCTGCCCATGGAAAGTTATTCCTCGGAGTTTCTGGAGACGGCTTTCCCGGAGGCGTTAGGCAGCATGGAAACGCTGACGGCGGCGCTCCGCAGGCTTGCGGCGGGAGGCTGGCTGGAAAAATCCAAGGACGGATTTTTCATGCACCCCCTCATTGCCCAATGTCTGCGTCGGAAAACGGTCACCGAGGGAGCCATTCGCCCATTTTTGCAGGGGATCCGCAGCCTGCTCCCGGAATTCTACATAGAGGACGGTTGGAACGACCAGGCAGACAGCCGGGAACTGCAAAAGATATACCGGATCATGCGGTCCTTTGCCGGATCTGTGTCCGGCCCGGTCAGCCGGGAGCTGTTCCGCGACTGGTGTGTTTCTATGCACAGCGTAGCGCCCACCAAGCTGGAACGGGACCAGAACCTGGCGCTGCTGGACGATATGAAAAAGCGATGCGCCAACATGGACGAGGAGCTGGAGGTGCTCTACGTCACTGTCTATGCATTTTTTGACTGTGTGGACGGCAAGATGACTGCGGAAATCGCGGAAATCTACGAAAAGCAGAAGGAACACCTGACGGTGTCCCCGGAACTGTTTTACAAATTCTGCTGTCATGCAGGATACAACCTGGCGCAGGAGAACCCGGAGCTGGGCCGGGAAATTTTAGTCAGAGTCCTGGAAGGGGAGGCGTCCGCGTCCCTGAAAGCCACAACATACTACCACCTGACCTATTTGTATATCTCGCAGGAGAAGCTGTCGGAAGCCCTTGAATGGGGAGAACGGGGCCTTGCCTTTGTCCGGGCGCACCCGGAATGCGGGAAGCTGCTGACCATTTACAATATGGTGAGCCCCTGCAACATCTACCTCGTATTCGGCAGGATGGACGAAGCGGAGGAGCTGCTCCGGCAGATGGGGGAACTGATCGGGGAGGACAGCCTGCCCTCCCAGCGGGCGGAATATACCCAGCTGTGCGGGATTTGCGCCATGAATCAGGGAAGGCTGGAGGAAGCCCTTTCGGAGTGCCGGAAGTCTGTGGAGCTGGTGCTGGAATATTACGGCAAGACGGATATTTACTATATCGAACTGAGCCAGACCGGGACCATCCTCATTTATCTGAAGCGGTACCCGGAGGCGGTGGAAATCTATGAGGAGGCCCTGGCCTACGCAAAGGCGCAGCAAAACGGCCCCATGACCGCCAAAATGAGCAACAATCTGGCCGTCTGTTACCTGGAAATGGAGCAGCCCCAGGAGGCCCTCCGGCTGCTGGATGAGGTAACGGCGCAGGCGCGCAAAACCGGCGGTGTGCTTTTGGGGGAAGTGATGCGCAACAGGGCCCGGGCCTATCGGATGCTGGAAAACCCCGGGCAGGAACTGGTTTGCCTGCGGGAGTCGCTGCCCCTGCTGGAAGCGAGCTACGGTCCGGACCACCCCCGGAGCATTGCCGCCCGGGAGCGGCTGGCGGAACTGGAAAACTAGAGGAAAGCTTCCATATCTGGGAAGTCGTGCCGGGTATGGTTTGCATTTTCCGGCCTGGCTGAAGCGGGAAGGCCGGGCCGGAATCCCCGCCCGCCCATGTCCTTTGCTCCATATGAGTGCCGTCCCTTCGGAGGGCGGCAGCGCTCCATTCAAAATGCCGTCAACGGATGGCATTTTTTTGCAGGATAGAGGCCTGCCGTCAGCTGCGGGTCACACATTCGTCCAATCAGGCGGAAAAGTTTCCACGAAAAGTCATGAACATTCTCTCACTCCATGTTTCAGAGAAACATGGAGTGTTTTTATATCTATAATATCATAAATATTGAAAATAAAAGGCGTTTCCTTGCGATTTAATGTCTATTGATGTCTATTTGTGTCCAATCGCGTCAATTTTACTCCATTTATTTATATTCTTGATAATATGAATATAAAAAATAATGGAGGCTGACATCTATGACAAAATCAAAAGCGTTAATCTGTTCCATCATCGGCCCATCAGGCAAATCGGGAGATATCCTGGCGGAAGCGGTAGACCGTGTGAGCGGCGTGCTTTCCCCGGAGGGAGATCTCCCGTTTGATTTTCAGTGGGAACGGGATATATTTTATGAAATGGGCAAAAAGTACGGGGAACAGCCCGGATCGGCGCAGAAAGCCGCCACAAGGACCGCACATGAGGTTTTTGACGCCCTGCAGAAGGACGGCGAAAAGATGGCGGAAGTCATCGGAATAACGATGAAGGAAACCCCGGCTCCGGCCAGCACAATGCTCTATCTCGCATATTATGTGCGGTTTGAACAGCCCTATTTTTCGTTTATGCGCCGCCGGAGCCGGAAGAAATAAAAACGGCCTTCGACAATCTTCGACAAACGGCTGCCGTTGGATGTGATATACTGGATTGGCGGGAGAAATCCCGCGGAGGCTTCGCCTCGATCCTTTTTCCCGTCCCCTCCAGGTTCCGGCTGGAGGGGACTTTTTATTTTGGGCGGTTTTAGCAGACAGCCTCCGGTTCTGCCGGCGGCCGCGCTGCTGACCTCCGAACCGGAGTACGTCTCCCGCAATCATTTCCAGAATTGTATTCTAAATGCACGGCAGGCGGGATTTCCCGCCTGCTGTTTTCTTTATGGATTTTCCCCCTGCTGCGCCTTGCCGGATGTTCCGCAATCGTTTGGAACGCGCTCCTCTTTCCGCCTTTTTACATCCTTTTTCAGAAGCTGATAAAACACCGAAGTGACAGGGACAGCCAAGAGCATCCCCCAGATGCCGAACAATCCGCCGCCCACGGTGATGCCCAGCAGCACCCAAAGCCCCGGCAGGCCGATTTTGCGGCCCACCACCTTGGGGTAAATGACGTTCCCTTCCACCTGCTGGAGGACAATGAGAAACACCAGAAAAATCAGCGCCTTCACCGGCGAGATGAACAGCAGCAGGATGACCCCCACCGCCCCGCCGATATACGCCCCCAGCATGGGAATGAGCGCCGTAACCGCGATAACGGTGCTGATGAGGGCGGCGTAATCCAGCCGCAGAACCGTCATGCCGATAAAGCAGAGAACGCCCAAAATCACCGCTTCCTTGCACTGGCCGGCCACATAATCCCCGAACACCTGGGCCACAATGCGGTAAAGCCTGCCGAAAAAGGCGTGGGCGCGGCCGGCCAGGTAAACCTTCAGCGTCCGCCGAAGCTGCATCAGCAGCCGGTCTTTGCCGCTTAACAGGTAAACGGAAAGAATAATGGCAATAAAGGCGTTGACAACCCCGGAGATGAAACCGCCCGTCACCTCGATGATTTGGGGAATCATCTCGTCAATGACGCTGGACAGGGTCCCCAGATACTGGCTGACCGTGTCGATCAGAGAGCTGAAATCCACAGGCCGGAAGCCAAAGGTTTCCATAAACCCGTTGAGGGCCGCCTGCGCCTCCAGCAGATACTGGTCCACGCTCTCCGCAAACAGCTGGAGGTTCCGGATCAGCTCCGGCACCACCATGCAGATGAGCAGTACAATCGCGCCGAATGCCAGCAGATAGACGGTGACAACCGCCAGAATCTGGGCCGTCCGGGGTTTTACCGGCACTTTTCCCGATAGAGCCGGTTGAGCCACTCATAGGGGCGGTTTAAGACAAAGGCAATGACGATGCCAATAAACAGCGGCGTCAGCAGCCGCAGGAAAACGCCGATCCCGCCGGGGATGGTTTCAAAATGCACCACCACCAGCACCAGGCCAATGGTAAAGGAGATCAGCAGCAGATAGGTTTTCAGTGTTTTCTTTTCCATGCAATATTTCCTTTCCATTGGCAGTCCAATGCTGTGTTTATGGATGATGCTTAATCAGGCCGATGGCTTTGGAAATTTCCATAACCACCAGCGGGACGAGGATAAGCCCCAGGCCCAGCAGATAAAGCTCCCAGGGCAGGGTAATCAGGCCGAAAGCGATGCCCACGGGGGTGAACAGCACCAGGCAGACCATGGCCAAAGAAGCCAGCGCCGCCCAGTTGAGCTTATGGTTGGAGAACGGCCCGATTTTAAAGAGGGAATGCTCCGACCGCATATTGAAGGCCTGCACCACCTGGGACAGGGAGAGCACCATGAAGGCCAAAGTCTGGCCGCCCGCAAGGGTGCCGGTGACGTTTTCGCCCGCCACAAAGCCGATGAGGGTCAGAATCGCAAACATTACGCCTTGAAGCACCACACGGACGCCCAATCCGTGGGCAAAAATGCCCTCGTCTTTGGGCTTGGGCTTCCGGTCCATGACGTCCTTTTCCACCGCTTCCATGCCCAACGCGATGGCGGGCAGGGAGTCGGTGACCAGGTTGATCCACAGAAGCTGCATGGACAGCAGGGGCGTCTTATGCCACAAGAGCATGGCAAAGAACACGGTCAGCACTTCGCCGATATTGGTGCCCAGCAGGAAGCCGACCACCTTTTTGATATTGGCGTAAATGCCGCGGCCTTCCCGGACGGCGTCCACGATGGTGGCGAAGTTGTCGTCGGTCAGGGTCATATCCGCCGCGCCTTTGGCCACGTCGGTGCCGGTGATGCCCATGGCGCAGCCGATGTCGGCGGCTTTCAGGGCGGGGGCGTCGTTGACGCCGTCGCCGGTCATGGAGACCACCTGGCCCTTGCGCTGCCAGGCTTTGACGATGCGTATCTTATTCTCCGGCGAAACCCGGGCGTAAACGGAGATGTGCTCCACTTCCTTGTCCAGCTGCTCCTCGGTCATGGCGTCCAGCTCCGCGCCGGTGATGGCCTTGTCGCCTTTTTCCAGAATGCCCAGTTCTTTCGCGATGGCGGAAGCCGTCACCACATGGTCGCCGGTAATCATGACCGGCTTGATGCCGGCCTTGCGGCAGACAGCCACAGCAGCTTTGGCTTCCGGACGGGGCGGGTCGATCATGCCCACCAGGCCCATAAAGGTCAGGCCGTTTTCCAGCTCTTCGGGCGTCGGGTTTTCCGGGACCGCATCCGGTTCCATCTCTTTATAGCCGATGGCCAGCACGCGGAGGGCGTTTTTGCTCATTTCATCATTCATCTTCCGGGCGGCTTCCATATCGCCCTTGACACAGCGGGAAGCCATCATGTCGAAAGCGCCCTTGACAATGACAATATTTTTGCCGTCAATCTGATTGACGGTGGTCATGAGCTTCCGGTCGGAGTCAAAGGGAATTTCCGCAATTCTGGGGAACAGGCCGTTCAGGGTGTCCTTTTCCATGCCGTTTTTGTGGGCGGCTACGATAATGGAGGTTTCGGTGGGGTCGCCGATGTGCTGTTCCCTGCCGTCTGCGCCGTAGATAACCGAACCGTCGCAGCAGAGGGCGCCGTAGCGCAGAAGCTCCCGCACTTCGCCGGAATTGGAGGTGCTGATGGCTTCTGAAGCGGGTTCCCCATCCACATAGGCTTTCACCAGGGTCATGCGGTTCTGGGTCAGGGTGCCGGTTTTATCCGAGCAGATGACCGAGGCGCTGCCCAGGGTTTCCACGGCAGGCAGCCGCCGGATGAGGGCGTTTTTTTTGACCATCCGCTGAACGCCGATGGCCAAAACGATGGTGACGATGGCGGGCAGGCCCTCGGGGATGGCGGAAACGGCCAGGGAAACGGCGGTCATGAAGATTTCCAGCACGTCGATGCCGTTCATCAGGCCCACCACGAAAATAATGGCGCAGGCGGCCAGCGCCACGATGCCCAGGTATTTGCCCAGCTGGGCCAGCTTCTGCTGCAAGGGGGTCTGGCCTTCCTCTTCCCCTTCCAGAAGCCCCGCGATCTTGCCCATTTCGGTATTCATCCCGGTGGCGGTGACCACGGCGGTGGCGGTGCCGTAGGTGACGGAGCAGCCGGAGAAGACCATGTTGCTCCGGTCGCAGATGCCGGCGTTTTCCGCAACCTCAGCTTCCGCGTCCTTTTCCGAGGGGACGGATTCGCCGGTCAGGGCGGATTCCTCGCTCTTTAGGCTGACGCTTTTTAGAAGTTTTACAACTGCAAGCAGCTCAAAGTCCACGTTGCGATTGTCGTCCTTGAATTTTGCTCGGAATGTTTCTTCGTTGGCCTCGATGTACATAGATATCCTCGGGCCTTTCCGCTCGTGATCGTAATACACGGCCACATAAGTAAAAAGACGTTTGTACTTCATTTGGTGCTCCTTTCAGCGTCAGTAAGACGCAACGATGCTTGCGTACTCGCGGACAAGTACTTCCTGAAAGTCCTCGTCCAGGTTTTCCTCCCATTCTTCCCGGCCCCCATCCATATTTCCGGATCAACCAGTCGAAAAAACGGTCACTCATGTTATCAGTCCCTTTCCTTCTTTTTAGACGTTGTTGATTTTTCTCAACTTTTCGGCTGAAAAAAATACATGCCTATCTCCGCTGCATCAATGTTCAGCAGAGCACTCATTTTGTTGATTTCGTCCTGACGAAACACATATTCCCCGGCAAGTTTCCGGTTCAGCTGGCTTTCGCTTATGCCGATTCTAGCTGCGCACTCTTTCTGCGTCATACCGCAGTCACGAATTTTGCCACGCAAAAGCGCATAATTCATTTCCGGCATTATCTATACTATATCATATCAGTTGCTGTTTATCAACACTTGTTTTTAGATTTCGCAATTCATTTTTTCAAAACTATTGATTTCTCGCAACTTTTCCTTTATAATCAAGACAGTGCCAAGGAACGAAAGGAGGAAAGCCCGTGTCAGATAAAATCACAACATTCGCAAAAAGACTGCGGGAGGGATTGGACATAAGGCAGATGACACAAGCCGAGCTGTCCAAGGAATCCGGTATTTCGAAATCCAGTATTTCCCGCTATCTGAGCGGTGCATGGGAGGGCAAACAAGATGCGGTTTATGCCTTATCCAAGGTTCTGAATGTTAACGAGGCCTGGCTGATGGGATATGATGTGCCAATGGAAAGAAGCGGCCGGTCGGAGGGCGAGTTCGGCCGTGCCAAAAACATTCTCCCGCTCCCTTCAATGACCAAACTCCCTCTGATCGGCACAATTGCCTGCGGAGCGCCGATTCTGGCGGAGGAAAACATTGAGGACTATCTGTCCGTGCCGGAACACCCGCACGCCGACTTCTGTCTGCGGTGCAGTGGTGACAGTATGGTCAACGCCCGTATCCTAGATGGCGACATCGTCCTCATCCGCAAGCAGCCGGACGTTGACGATGGGCAGATCGCGGCGGTGCTCATCGACGATGAGGCGACCCTGAAGCGTGTCTACCACAACAAAAACGGAGGTGTTACCTTGGTAGCCGAAAATCCGGCTTATGCCCCCATGATCTTTACGGCTGCCGACTGCGTCGAGGTCCGCATTCTTGGGAGGGCTGTCGCGTTTTTGAGCGATGTGAAATGAGTGCTTACACCGCCGGAGGGCAAATTACAGCAGTGAAGAGGGGGAAACCATATGAGTTTTTTATCCCATATTCAAAATCTTATTTCCAGAAAAGGTCCGTCCCTGGATGGTGAGCCAATAAAAGAATTCCAGCAATTTGAAAGATGACCATCGGAACAGATTTGTATGTCATTGGCAAATGACGCCTATTTGAATATTTTTACAGAGTGTTCAAAACAAATGGCCAAATATATAGCGCCACAGTATTTAAGACAAGCTAGGGATAGTGCCAATCTTGTTAACACAAGCAAAAAACCGGAAGTATTCTTTGAACGGCTTCTATATCTTCACCAGCTGATGAAAGCTTTGTCAAACATGGAACGCTATGTGCGCTTTTCTGGAAAAAAGCCGTCGCAGCATTTACAAGAAATCGAACGGGATCGTGGAGTAATCATCAACGCCTTTCTTGACCGATATTATCAAGATATCCAAGGCAAAATCAGTGCTCTAAAAACAATCAGAGCCAAGGAAAACAATGCATTGAAATTCAAATCTACCTTGGAGAAGTATCTTCTCATCATGACCAATGAAAATAAGCTGCGAGCAGAGGATTTGTATCATAATCTGTATGAACTGTGCAAATAAAAAATTCCCGCCCCGGTGCGCCAACACCGAAGCGGGAAACATAAACAGCTTACCCAAAAGGGAAATACTGCCTAACCACCAGTATTATACCTCTTTTGGGCAGGCTTTGTCAAGTGCACCCAAAGGAGGTATTTTTTATGGGACGTCCCAAAAAA
>DVFM01000026.1 GCA_018713245.1 Candidatus Merdivicinus intestinavium | reverse complement strand
TGGTGACGGATCTGCAGTGCGGCGTCACCGCCGCCGACCAGGATGTGGCCAATATGCTGCAAAAAAGCGGCAAGCCTGTGGTCCTCTGCGTCAACAAGGTGGACAGCATCGGCGAGGTGCCCCCGGAATTTTACGAGTTTTATAACTTAGGGCTAGGCGACCCCATCGCCGTTTCTTCCGTCCACGGCCACGGCACCGGCGACCTTTTGGAGGCGGTGTTTGCGCACTTCCCGGAGGATGCCGGGGAGGACTACGGCGAGGAAGTCACCCGGGTGGCCATTATCGGCAAGCCCAACGTGGGCAAATCCTCCCTCGTGAACCGCATGGCCGGGGAGGAACGGGTCATCGTGTCCAACATCGCCGGGACCACCCGGGACGCCGTGGACACCTATGTGGAGAACGAGTTCGGCAAATACGTCCTCATCGACACCGCCGGCATCCGCCGGAAATCCAAGGTTTTGGAGAATGTGGAACGGTACAGCGTCCTCCGGTCCTACATGGCGGTGGACCAGGCGGACGTCTGCCTCATCCTCATCGACGCCACCGAGGGCTTCACCGAGCAGGATTCCAAGGTGGCGGGCTATGCCCACGAACAGGGCAAGGGATGCATTGTTGTGGTCAACAAGTGGGACGCCGTCCCGGACAAGACCGACAAAACCATGCAGGAATATGTGAACGACCTGAAGGTTGGCTTCAGCTTTATGAGCTACGTCCCCTTTGTCTTTATTTCGGCGCTGACGGGCCAGCGGGTGAACAAGCTCTATGAGATGATTAACCAGGTGGCGGCCCAGAACGCCCTGCGGGTGACGACCGGCGCGCTGAATGACCTGCTGGCCAACGCCACCGCCCGGATGCAGCCCCCTTCCGACAAGGGCAAGCGGCTGAAAATCTACTATATTACCCAGGCTTCCACCAAGCCCCCCACATTTGTGGCCTTTGTCAACCGCAAGGACCTGTTCCACTTCTCCTACCAGCGATACCTGGAAAACCAGATTCGGGACACCTTTGGCCTGACAGGGACCCCCGTGCGCTTCCTCATCCGGGAACGGGGCCGGAACGACACTGACTGACCTCTGACACGAAAGGACGATTGTTATGGACACATTCCTGCTGATTCTTGCCCTGCTGCTTTCCTGCTTTTTGGCTTATCTCATCGGAAGCATCAATTTCGCCATTATTGTCACCCGGATTTTTGCCCACAAGGACATCCGGGATTACGGCAGCGGGAACGCCGGCATGACAAACGTCCTGCGGACAGTGGGAAAGCTGCCGGCCCTTCTGGTGACCATCGGCGATTTCTGCAAGGGAATGCTGGCGGTATTTTTGGGACACCTGCTCCTTTCCTGGATCGGCGGGGGCGTCCCCTTTTACGCCGACTACCTCATCGCCCTGCTGGTGATGCTGGGCCACTGCTTCCCGATTTTCTACGGGTTTAAGGGGGGCAAGGGCATCCTGGTGTCGGCCGGCGTCATTGTGGTGCTCAACTGGAGGGTGTTTCTGGTCATCCTGGCGGTGTTTATCGTTGTCGTAGCCGTCAGCCGGATCGTGTCCCTGGCCTCCATTTCGGCGGCTGTGGCCTTCCCCATCGCCACCCTGATTTTCGCCCTGACCGGCGGCGCCCCCCACCCGTTTTTAGACACCCTTTCGGCCCTGATTATCGGCGGGATCGTCATTTTCATGCACCGGGGCAACATCAAGCGGCTGCTGAACGGCACGGAAAACAAGCTGGGGCAGAAGAAAAAACAGTAGGGAGATGGGCAAATGTACCATCAGGACTGGCTGATGCGCCAAATTGAACAGGCGGTTCAGGCCGCTGCCCGAATCCTGTTCGGAAGGGACGCGGCCCGGCCCGAAGAATCGGAGGAAGCAGGTCGGGCGGGAGAACTGTCCGCGGGGATTCACGCGAGGACGGAAAAAGGACGCCTGAAAGAGGCGGCGGATTTTCTGGAGGAAACCCTGGACCCCTCGGATATGCGTCAGGTAAAGGCGGCGCTGGATTTTTATGAAACCGCAAACCGGCTCGGGGACCGGGAGCTTGCGGAGGGCGGCCTTCCGCGGGAGGAGCTTGAGGCTTCTTTGGGGCGGCTGCTGGCTCAGTTCGGGATGGATGCGCTGCTGTAATCCCCTTCATGCTGTAGAAAGAAAGGAAATTGCTATGTCCAAAATTACCATCCTCGGCACCGGCGGCTTCGGCACCTCCCTGGCGGTGATGTGCCAAAGGTTCGGCCACGACGTGACCCTTTGGGGGAAATTCCCGGAGGAAATCGCCGAGATCCGCCGGAACGGCGAAAACAAAAAGCTGCTGCCCGGCGTTCCGGTGGAGCCTTCCATTGAATTGACCACGGAGATTTCCGCTGTGTCCGGGGCGGACTGCGTCCTTTTTGCCGTCCCCTCCTTTGCCGTCCGGGAAACGGCAAAAGCCGCCGCGCCTTGCCTGAAAGCCGGGACGGTTTTGGCCAACGTGGGCAAGGGACTGGAAAAAGGCAGCCACAAGCGGCTGAGCGAGGTCATCGCAGAGGAGGTCCCGGGGTTTGATGTGGTGGCGCTGTCGGGGCCTTCCCACGCCGAGGAGGTGGCCCGCGGCGTCCCCACCACCGTGGTGGCGGCCTGCGAAAGCCGCGCCGCCGCGGAGTATGTCCAGGAAACCCTGTCCAATCCCACCTTCCGCATTTACGTCAGCGACGACGTCATCGGGGTGGAGCTGTCCGGGGCGCTTAAAAACATTATCGCCGTCTGCGCGGGCATCTGCGACGGCATGAACCTGGGGGACAACGCCCGGGCGGCCCTCATTACCCGGGGCCTGGCGGAGATTTCCCGGCTGGGGGTGGCCATGGGGGCGAACCCCTCCACCTTTGCGGGGCTGGCCGGGGTGGGGGACCTGATTGTCACCTGCACCAGCATGCACTCCCGCAACCACCGGGCCGGCATCCTTATCGGCCAGGGGGTCCCGCCGGACGAAGCGGTCCGCCGCATCGGGATGACGGTGGAAGGCTGCATCGCCGCCCAGACCGCCTGGGAATTTTCCCGGGAAAAGTGCGTTTCCATGCCCATTGTGGAGCAGCTCCACCTGGTGCTCACCCAGGGCAAAGACCCGAAGCAGGCAGTGGCGGACCTGATGGGCCGGCCCTCCCGCCACGAGGATGAGCGGGTGTGGCTGGAAGCCGGGGAATAAGGCTGTGGACGAATGGCTCCGGCGGGACCTGCGGGAGGCCTACGGGCTCCGCTGCGGGGACGCCGTCCCCGTGGAAGGGGGCTGGCTCAACCGCAAATGGCGGATTCGCTTTGACGGCGGGGAGGCGCTGGTAAAGGAATTCAGCCCCGCCCGCTACGGTCCGGAAAAGATGGCCCGGCTGGAATCCGCCCTTCGGCGGCAGATTTTTGTCCGGGAAAAGGGCGTCCCCTGCCCTGCCGTCCGCCTCTGCGGCGGGAGGGCCGTCCGGTTCGCGCCGGAGGGGGCGTATGTAGTGATGGAATTCTGCCCCGGAAGGACGGAAGGGCCGGACACGGTTTCCCTTCCGCAGCTGAAAAGCCTGGGGGACGTCTGCGGGCGGATGCGGCGCGCCTTTTCCGCGCTGCCCTCCGAGGCGGAGGAGGATTTCTGCGGCGGGATTTTCCGCGCGCTGCGGCTGCATCATGAGCGGGCGCTGGCGGACTGCCCGCCGGACGCCCCGGCGGGATACCGGGAGGCCGTTCTGGCCATGGGCCCGGCGATGGAGCGGATTTCCCCGGCGTTTTTGGCGCGTCAGCCCCGGGGAACCGGCCACGAGGATTTTGCGGCGGACAACATCCTGTTCGGGCCGGACGGCGTGTCCGCCGTGGTGGATTTTGACCGGAGCCAGCACGGTTTCTGCCTGCACGACGCGGGAAGGGCGGTCCTTTCCTTCTGCCTGCGGGACGGGAGGCTTCTGCCGGAACGGACCGCGGCCTTCGCGGCGGGCTATGCCCGGTGGTACCCTTTCGGCCGCCGGGAGCTGGCGGACGCGCTGAAAATCGCCTGGTGCGTGGAAGCGCCCTGGTGGATCCGGCCGGAATTTTTCGGGGAATGCAGCCCCAAGACCGCCCGGTTCCGGGAGGAGCTGGTGCGGCTGACGGAAATGCTGGCGGAAGGGAAAGAGGTGTTCGGCCGGTGAGGGAAAAACAGGACGGGCTGGATCGTCTGCGCGGGCTGGTCCGGGCGCTCCCCCTGAAGCCGGGCGGGAACCGGACGGAAATCCCGTATCTGACGGCGTTTTGCTGGACCTGAACGAGGATCTGGCGGAGCGGATTGCGGATTCCCGGCTTGCGGAAGAAGTGAAAGCCGCGGCGGACGCGGGCGTCGCCGATTCCCTCTGCCCTTCCTGGGGCGCGCCATATCAAGCGGGAGATCATCTTTCTGATCCTGTGCGGCTCCTGCGGCGCGCAGTTTCTCCAAAGCGTGCTGAACGTCCAGAATGCCGGGGAAATTTACAGGGAAGCCCGAAAAAATTGGGAAAAAGATATCCGCCGGCCCTGTCAAAGACGACATGCCGGCGGATGTTTCTTTGTGCGGAGGAATTACCGGGCGGGGCCGCATTCCCGTTCCAGCCAGATGGAAGCGATGTCCAGCGCCTGATAAAGGCCGTGCTTGTCGGCGCGCTTGGCAATCAGCTTCTGCGGCGGAAGAGTGAGGTCGGTTGCCATCATCTGAACGGAAATTTCGTCGGCCATGGAAAGCCCGGCGAAATCCTTGTGGCTTTTAATCTGCATCATGACGACGTAGGGGTCGCTCATGCGGCCGTAGTAAATGGTGTCCTTGTTCCGGACCAGCGGCCGCCCTTTATATAAGAAGAAGTCCTGAGGCATAGTGTGATCTCCTTTCTTTGTTACTACTTCTACTTTAACACAGGATTGCCGGCGAGTAAAGGCGAAAAATGTGAATTTTCCCTTTTTGAAAAAATATTTGGAAAATCCCTTGACAAACCGGGCGCATCCGTGTATAATAAATACTGTTCTTGCGAGGGAAACCTTCTGCAACGGACAGATGGGGGTATAGCTCAGCTGGGAGAGCATCTGCCTTACAAGCAGGAGGTCACAGGTTCGAGCCCTGTTGTCCCCACCACTTGGCCTGCTAGCTCAGTTGGTTAGAGCGCTAGCCTGTCACGCTAGAGGTCGTG
>DVFM01000025.1 GCA_018713245.1 Candidatus Merdivicinus intestinavium | reverse complement strand
AAGCTGTATCGGTGCTATCTGGGACATTACAATAATACTGAAATAGGTATTGAATTGGATACCACTGCGGGAAGCAAGTCCAATTTGGAAATTATCGATACCTCTATAGCAAATGTAGAGAAGCAAATCATTTCCGGCTCTCCCGACAGCAACGTGATTCTCCCGAATGGTTATACAGAATTTACCAACGGCGAAGGCCAGCGGGAATGGACCAACGACCCGGACAAACTCCCCCAGCCTCCGGAAGAAACAGAAAACCCCCAGGAACCGGCGGAAACGGATTCCGCTGTCACGGAATAAACCCTTTCCCTTTCTTCAGGCCCCTTCGGGGGCCTTTTCTTTTCCCTCCGCCCCCGAACAGCGGCGGAAAAGCCCGAAAACACAAAAGCCCTGCCGCAAACCGCTATTGCGCCGGTTTACAGCAGAGCTTTTTTCTCATTTTTGCCAAGAATACCTGTAAGCCGAGTTCTGTCGTGTGTGACAATCTATCTCGACAAGACGTCGCCGCCTTGCTCTAGCCACCCGTCGGGAGCGCCGGACCAGCGATAGCCCCCCAGTCGGTGTTGCATCGGATAGGGTTTACATGGCAGCGGGGTTCCCCCCGCTCCGGTGAGCTCTTACCTCGCCTTTCCACCCTTACCGGGAAATCCCGGCGGTATCTCTCTGTTGCACTTTCCCTGAAGTCGCCTTCGGCTGCCGTTAGCAGTTATCCTGTCCTGTGATGCTCGGACTTTCCTCATGGATTTCTCCACGCTGCCACACAGTATTCTTAGCCTTTCTATTTTACCTGATATTTCCGGAAATGTCAATGCTTCCGGCAATTTTCCCCGCGGATAAAGATTTGGTAAAAAAAGCGGGAATCCGGGTTGACAGGAGAACGGAAAAATGTTAAAATTTTAGTAACATTTCCAGGCTGGAAGGGGCGACACACAGGTGATCTTCAGGAAACCGGTGCGGCCGAATTGGAAAAGGGTGCTGTTGGGGGCGCTCTTGCTGGCGGCGGCTGTGCTGATTATGGATGTGGGATGTGTGTTCCGAAAGACAACCGGGGTCCCCTGTCCGGGCTGCGGCATGACCCGCGCCCATTTGGCGGCGCTGCGGCTGGATTTCAAAGACGCATTTTTTTATCATCCGCTGTGGTTCCTGCCGGCGCCGCTGGCGGCGGCGGAGCTCTTTTTCCCGGGAGGCGTTTTCCGTTCCAAAAAAGCCCAGAACGCGCTGACGGCTGTGCTGCTGGCCGCGGTTTTGGGGGTGTATCTCGTCCGGATGATCCTGTATTTTCCGGACACGCCGCCGATGGAATACCAGCCGGATAATCTTCTCCTGCGGCTTGCGTCCCTTCTGGGGTTCGCGACAGGGGGATAATTTAAAGGAGGATTTTCTCATGATTGAACAACGCAATTTTGTGACATTTCTGCTGCTCAACATCATCACCTGCGGTATCTACGGCTGGTACTATATCTACACCATGACCCGCGACATCAACACCATGGTGGGCGACGACGGCCGGAACACCGACCCGACCACGGCGCTGCTGCTGTCCATCTTTACCTGCGGCATCTACACCCTGTACTGGTACTACACCCAGGGCAACCGGATGAAAGCCCTGGCCGATTACAACAACATCCCCTGCCAGGAAAACGGCACCTCCTACCTGGTGTGGATCCTGGTGGGCGCCCTCATCTGCGGCATCGGCTCCTACATCGGCATCTACCTGTTCATCAAGAATTTCAACAACATCGCCACCGCCTACAACATCAGCAGCTTCAACAACCAGAACCAGGGCGGAAACGGCACATATTAACCGAGCGCTTTTCAGCGCAGGCGGCGGGGCTGCCTTATAAATGATGATCCAGATCCTGCCGGAAGGCGGGGACGAACTCCCGGAGGAAAATCTGCACCTCCGGGAGTTCCATTTTTTCCAGGGCTTCCTGCTGGCTTTCCAGGGCGCTTTGAAACTCCCGGTTGCCGCTTTCCACTTCCTGAATGCATTTGATGCAGGCGGCCAGCTTGTCGGCGGCTTTCAGATAGGGAAGGAGGGGCGCGTCCTCTTCGCCGGGGGACAGGATGCCGCGGTAAGCGGGCTGGAGGTCCTCCGGCAGGCGGCTGACAAGCTCCTCGGCCGCCTCCTTCTCCACCTCTTTGTAAAGGTCGTGGAGGGCGCGGCTGCGGTACTTGACGGGGGTGGGCATGTCGCCGGTGATGATCTCCCCCGCATCGTGATAAAGGGCCAGCACGGCGCAGCGCCCGGCGTCCAGGTTTTTCCCAAGCCGGACGTTTCCGATGGTGCAGAGGGCGTGGGCAAAGACGGCGGTGTCAAAGCTGTGCTGGGACAGGTCGTCCCGGATGGTGCTGCGCATCAGGCCCCAGCGCTCGATGTGGCGCATCCGCAGAATCAGGGCAAAAAAGCTGCTGTTCATAGGCTTTCTCCTTTCCAGATGGAAAAATTCGGAATACTGTGCAACCAAACGCCTCCCAAACCGGTCTTTATTCGGTAAGAGGCGCTTTTTTTCTATGTTATCAAAAAAGAAAGCGTTTGTCCATTTTAAATTTCCAAATTCTGTGTTATAATATCTGTTGTATATCGCGGGAGCGCGGCGCGCGTCCGCATTCCAAATCATAACAGGAGTTGAGCTGCGTGGATTTCAACCGAAAGTCTGCCCTCCGGCAGTACGGCATGGTCTTTGGCCTGGGCCTTTTGACCAGTTTTCTCTTTTTCCTCCCCTTCCTCATCTGGGACAAGGGCCTTTTCATTTATTACGGGGACTTCAACGTCCAGCAGATTCCCTTCTACCAGATGAGCCACGACTCCATCCTGACGGGGAATATCGGCTGGAACTGGTACACCGACCTGGGGGCCAATTTCATCGGGTCCTACGCCTTTTACCTGCTGGGCAGCCCTTACTTCTGGCTGACGCTGCTCTTTCCCAGCGAGGCGGTGCCCTATCTGATGGCGCCGCTGTTAATGCTCAAATTCGCGACGGCTGCGGTTACGAGCTTCGCTTACATCCGGCGCTTTGTGGGAAATTCCCAGTACGCGGTCATCGGCGGGCTTTTGTACGCCTTTTCGGGGTACAGCATCTATAACATCTTCTTCAACCACTTCCACGAGGTCATCGCCTTTTTCCCGCTCCTGCTCATCGCCCTGGAGGAATTCATGGTCAACGGGCGCCGGGGAACGTTCGCCCTGGCGGTGGGGCTCTGCGCCTTTGTCAACTACTACTTTTTCTTCGGCCAGGTCATTTTCGTCGTCCTTTACTTCATCTTCCGGGCGGTCTACGACCGGAAAAATAAGGAAGGCTTCTATCTCACCCTCAAAAAGTTCGGCCTTCTGGCGGTGGAGGCGGTGCTGGGGCTGCTGCTCTCCTGCTGCCTGCTGCTGCCCGCGCTGCTGGCTATTATGGATAATCCCCGCACTTCCAATTTCTTGTTCGGCTGGAACGGCATCTTTTACGGCAACGTCCAGCGGTACGGCCTGATCTTCTCCAGCTTTTTCTTCCCGCCGGACATCCCCGCTTACCCCAACTTCTTCCCCGACTCCAACGCCAAGTGGTCGTCGGTTTCGGCCTTCCTGCCCCTCTTTTCCATGAGCGGCGTGCTGGCCTTCTTCAAGGGCTGCCGGAAGCACTGGGCCCGGGCGCTGTTCGGGCTGTGCGTGGTCATCGCCTTTATCCCCTTCCTCAACAGCTCTTTCTCCGCCTTCAACAGCTCCTACTACGCCCGGTGGTTCTACATGTTCCTCCTCATCATGGCGATGATGACGGCGGTGGCGCTGGAGCGTTACCGGGAGGAATTCCGGTTCGGCATCAAATGGACGCTCATCATCACCCTCTGCTTTATGGTGCTGGCCCTCTTCCCCTCCTATGAGGACGGCGAGCTGGTTTGGGGGCAGCTCATCAACTATCAGGAGCGGTTCTGGCCGTATATGATTATCGCGGTCATGGGACTGGTGCTGGCCTCCTTCCTCATCCAGCTCAAGGGGCGCACCTTTTTCCGCGCGGCAACCGTTTCGGTCTGTTTTGTCACGGTGGTGATGTCGGTCCTCATGATCTCTCTGGGCAAGGCGAACCCCGCAAACGCCCACCGCGTTTCGGAAATGGGGCTCAAGGGGGCGGAGAAATTCACCTTCCTGGAGGACGACCCCGAGAGCTTCTACCGCATCGACCTGGACGACTGCATGGACAATTTCCCGATGTACTGGAAAATCCCCACCATCCAGGCGTTCCATTCGGTGGTGCCCGGCTCTATCTTCGAGTTCTACGACACCATCGGCTACGACCGCAGCGTCGGCTCCCGCCCGGAGCTGGACTACGAGGGGCTGCGGCTCCTGACCTCGGTCAAATACCTGCTGGCCTATGAAACCCAGGAGGAGGACCCGGACATCGGCGGGTTCACCTATGTGACCACCGAAAACGAACTGAAAATCTACGAAAACGAAAACTTTATCCCCATGGGCTTCACCTACGATTACTATGTGGATGAAGAGCAGATGGACGAATACAACGAATCCAAGCGGGACTGGCTCATGGTGGCCGGCATTTACCTGGACGACGAGGCCATCGCCCGCAACGCCGACATTCTGGAAAAGCTGCCGGACGAGGCTTATCCGGAGCTGACCGACCAGGGGCTCGCGGAGCTGGCTGAACTCCGGCGGCAGAACACCTGCTCCAGCTTTGTCCGGGACAATGAAGGCTTCACCGCCTCCATCGACATGGACCGGGAAAACCTGGTGTTCTTCAGCGTCCCCTATGACAAAGGCTGGTCCGCCACCGTCAACGGCGAGCCGGTCCTGATTGAAAAAGCCAACGCGGGCTTTATGGCGGTCCGTGTTCCGGAGGGAGAAGCCGTCATCCGCTTCACCTACGAAACCCCCGGCCTGAAGGCGGGCATTGTCATTACAATCGGCTCCGGACTGCTGCTGCTCGGCTACTGCCTCCTGTGCCGGCGCCTGCAAAAGAAAAACCCCGCCCTGCGGGTGAAAAAATATGCCCACCTGGCCCAGAACCCCGGCCCGGAGGAGCTGGATGCCGCCAACGCCTACGCGGACAGCGTCGCCGGGAAAATCCGGGCGCGGCTCAGCCACCCGGACGGCGATGAAAAGAAAGGAAGCGACCAAGAATGACGCTGTATATCGTGGTGCCCTGTTATAATGAGGAAGCCGTTCTGCCGGAAACCTCCCGCCGCCTGGCGGAAAAACTGGAAACGCTGGAAAAAGCGGGAAAGATTTCCCCCGCAAGCCGCGTCCTCTTTGTGGACGACGGGAGCAAGGACCGCACCTGGGAGCTGATTTCCGCCCTCCACCGCCGGGACCCGCGGTTCGGCGGGGTGAAGCTCTCCCGCAACCGGGGGCACCAGAACGCCCTCCTGGCCGGGCTGATGACGGCCAAGGACTGCGCCGACGCCGTCATCTCCATGGACGCCGACCTGCAGGACGACGTGGACGCCATCGACCGGATGGTGGACGCCTTCGCGCAGGGGTTCGACATCGTTTACGGCGTGCGTTCCAGCCGCAGAACCGACACCTTCTTCAAGCGCGCCACCGCCCAGGGATTTTACAAATTCATGAAGCTCATGGGGGTGGACATCGTCTACAACCACGCGGATTTCCGGCTGATGAGCCGCCGGGCGCTGGAGGGGCTTTCCGATTACGAGGAAGTGAACCTGTTCCTCCGGGGCATCGTCCCCCTCATCGGCTACCCCAGCACCACGGTGGAATACGAACGCGCCGAGCGTTTCGCCGGAGAGAGCAAATACCCCCTCAAGAAAATGCTGGCCTTCGCCTTCGACGGCATCACCTCCTTTTCGGTCAAGCCCATCCGGTGGGTGACGGCGGCGGGCTTCCTGATTTTTGTGGCAAGCATCCTGGCCCTTATCTACATTCTGGTGGTGAAGCTGCTGGGCTTCGCCGTGGCGGGATGGTCGGCCACAACGGCCTCCATCTGGCTGCTGGGCGGGCTGGAGCTGCTGGGGCTCGGCGTCATCGGCGAATATGTGGGAAAAATCTACACCGAAGTAAAATCCCGGCCCCGCTACCTCATCGAAGCGGTGGAGCTGACCCCCGGCGTGATTCAGCCGCGGGAATCCGGGACAGAGCAATGAACGGGAGCGCTCCTTTTGGGGCGCTTTTTCTGTTTTCCGTTTGGATTGACAGAAACGAAGGGCGTCGGGGACACGAAAACCCGAAACGGATTGGGCTGCTGTAGGGACGAACTGTGTTCGTCCGGCGTTTTCCGGAATGTTTCCATTTTATGCGGGCGAACACAGTTCGCCCCTACACAGAAACGATGGCACGCCGCACCCTATCGATGCGTTTTTGCTGCATTTTGTGGAAAAGATAGAAATGGAGCCCTTCCATGCGGCGAATGTGTTTCGCCGTTCCGGCGGTTGGTGTAAGGCTGTACGGCCGCAGCATCTCAGCGTCTCCAAGAACGGGCATTTGTGGCGTCTCTTCCAGTGGCGCGAAGGCTGACGCGCAGCGCCACGGCCGCGCCGTGTCACCAAGCAGGTTTGTTAACTGTATCGCCGGCGATTCGCCGGGCCGGTTTGACTTTTGGATACTGGCGTGGTATAATAAGGACTTACAGGGCGGTTCTCCGCCTGACTATCAGAGATACAGAGAGGAAGCGTTTTCATGAGCGAATGCAGCCATAACTGCGAAAGCTGCGGCGAGAACTGCCCTTCCCGGCAGAACCCCGCGGATTTCATCGAAAAACCCCATGAACTGAGCAGCATCAAAAAGGTTATCGGCGTCGTCAGCGGCAAGGGCGGCGTGGGCAAAAGCCTCGTCACCTCCATGATGGCGGTGCTGATGCAGCGCCGCGGCTACCAGGCTGCCGTCCTGGACGCCGACGTCACCGGCCCCTCCATCCCCCGCATCTTCGGGCTGAAGGAGCGCGCCATGGGCGACGACTCCGGCATTTACCCCGTCAAAACCAAAACCGGCATCGAGGTCATGTCCGTGAACCTCCTGCTGGAGGACGACACCACCCCCGTCGTCTGGCGCGGCCCCATCATCGCGGGCACCGTCAAGCAGTTCTGGACCGACGTCATCTGGAACGACGTGGACTTCATGTTTGTGGACATGCCCCCCGGAACCGGCGACGTGCCCCTGACCGTGTTCCAGTCCCTGCCGGTTGACGGCATCATCGTCGTCACCTCCCCGCAGGAGCTGGTTTCCATGATTGTCACCAAGGCGGTGAAGATGGCCCAGGCCATGAACATCCCCATTCTGGGCATTGTGGAAAACATGAGCTACGTGGTCTGCCCCGACTGCGGCAAAGCCTTCCAGATCTACGGCGAGAGCCATGTGGAGGAAGAAGCGGGCAAAAACGGCCTGAAGGTCCTGGGACGCCTCCCCATCGACCCCAAGCTCGCCAAGAGCTGCGACAAGGGCGGCATGGAACTGTTCGAGGGCAGCTGGCTGGACGGCGCCGCCGACACGGTGGAAGCCCTGCTGAAGTAAGGAAGGGCCATTATGGACAAAGCCGCGCTCGCCCGCCGGAACTTTGAGGAGGGCTACAACTGCTGCCAGTCCGTTGTGCTGGCCTTCGCCCCGGAGACGGGGCTCTCCGCCGATACCGCCGCACTCCTGGCCGCCGGGCTGGGAGGCGGGGTCAGCCGCCTGCGGGAGGTCTGCGGGGCGGTTTCCGGCGCCGCAGTGGTGCTGGGGATGCTCCACGGCTCCGTCAACCCCCTGGACCAGGAGGCCAAGACGGCCCTTTATGCCGAGGTGCAGGAGCTGGCGGTGGAATTTGAACGCCGAAACGGCTCCTACATCTGCCGCGACCTGCTGGGGCTCCCCCCCGGGCGGGACGACCCCGCTCCTTCGGCGCGCACGCCCCAGTACTACCAGAAGCGGCGCTGCGGCGAGCTTATCGCCAGCATGGCGGCCCTTTTGGAAAAGCATCTGGCGGAAGAAAAAAATCCGGCTTCGCCGGAAGAAAATGGTTGACAGAACCGGGAGAATGTGTTATACTGTAAAGGCCGCATGTCCTGGGCTTAAGTTGGCATGTCCACGCCTAGAGACAGCGAGTTTAGAGAAAAGGCAGGTGCCTGCAATGTTTGCGATTATCGAAACCGGCGGGAAACAGTACCGCGTACAGGCTGGCGACGTGATCTTCATCGAGAAAATCGAAGGGGAAGCGCAGTCTGCTGTGACTTTTGACAAGGTCGCCCTGGTTGCGGACGACAACGGGACCAAGGTCGGCGCTCCTTATGTGGAGGGCGCTACCGTCTCCGCCACTTTGCTGAA
The DNA here is from genome assembly GCA_018713245.1 of Candidatus Merdivicinus intestinavium. Lineage (GTDB taxonomy): Bacteria > Bacillota > Clostridia > Oscillospirales > Ruminococcaceae > Merdivicinus > Merdivicinus intestinavium. The sequence goes on along the minus strand of DVFM01000025.1, from coordinate 4,093 downwards.
AACCGGCAAGGGCAAGAAGATCACCGTTTGGACCTATCGTCCCAAGAAAGGCTCCCAGCGCAAGATGGGCCACAGACAGCTTTATTCCCAGGTGAGAATCGACGCCATCAACGCATAAGCGATGATTCAGGCCAAGATTCTGCGGCGGAACGGCCGGACGGCCGGCTTCTCGGTTTCGGGACATGCCGGTTATGCGGACAGCGGGAAAGACATCGTCTGTGCCGCCGTCTCATCCGCAGTCCAGCTCACCGCCAACGGGATTACCGAAGTGCTGCACTGCCCCGCGGAGGTTTCCGTAGAGGAAAATGCGGTAACGCTTCGGACTTCCGGGCAGCCTTCCCGGGAAACGGAAGCATTTCTCGATGCTTTCCGGCTTCACATGGAGGTGCTGGCGGAGGAATATCCCTCATTCATTCAACTTCGATACATGGAGGTGTAAGAGATGTTAAAGCTCAGCATGCAGTTTTTTGCTCATAAAAAAGGTGTAGGCTCCACCAAGAACGGCCGTGATTCCGAATCCAAGCGTCTTGGCGCGAAGCGTGCCGACGGCCAGAAGGTTTTGGCCGGCAACATCCTGGTCCGCCAGCGCGGAACCCACATCCATCCCGGCGAGAACGTGGGCATCGGCAGCGACGATACCCTGTTTGCCCTGATCGATGGCGTGGTCAAGTTCGAGCGACTTGGACGCGACCGCAAAAAAGTCAGCGTATACGCTGCTCAATAAGCGGAAAACCCCGAGCAGGCAAGCTTGGGGTTTTTTGATGTACACGCGGGCAGGCCCGCATTTTTCGGGGACCTCCGGCCGATACTAAGGATGTCCCCCGGCGAGCCCCCTTGCGGGGAGAAAGGCGGATTCATGTTTGTTGATCGTGCGAAGATAAAAATCAAAGCCGGCGACGGCGGAAACGGCGCCGTCTCCTTCCATCGGGAGAAATATGTGGCGGCCGGCGGCCCGGACGGCGGCGACGGCGGCCGGGGCGGAAACGTGGTTTTTCTGGCGGACCGCAGCATGGACACTCTGGTCAATTTCCGTTTTCGCTACAAATTCGAGGCCGAAAACGGCCAGCCGGGCGGCACCCGGCGGTGCAGCGGAAAAAGCGGCGAGGACCTGGTCATCCGCGTCCCCTTCGGGACCGTCGTCCGGGAAACCCAGTCCGGTCAGATTATGGCGGACATTTCCACCGACGAACCCGTCATCCTGGCCAGAGGCGGCCGCGGCGGCGCGGGGAACCAGCATTTCGCCACCGCCACCCGGCAGATCCCGCGGTTTTCCAAGCCCGGGCTCCCCGGCGAATGCTTCGAGGTGACGCTGGAGCTGAAGCTGCTGGCCGACGTGGGGCTGGTCGGCTTCCCCAATGTGGGGAAATCCACCTTCATCTCGGTGGTCAGCGCGGCCCGGCCCAAAATCGCCAACTATCATTTTACCACCCTCCAGCCGGTGCTGGGCGTGGTCAAGGTGGACGAGGATACCTCCTTCGTCATGGCGGACATCCCCGGCCTGGTGGAGGGCGCCAGCGAAGGCGTGGGGCTGGGGCACGATTTCCTGCGCCACGTGGAACGCTGCCGGCTGATCCTCCATATGGTGGACGTCTCCGGCTCGGAGGGCCGGGACCCCATCGAAGATTTTGAAAAAATCAACTACGAGCTTTCCAACTTCAGCGCGGAACTGGCTGCCCTCCCCCAGGCGGTGCTGGCCAACAAGTGCGACCTGGCTTCGGCGGAGCAGATTGCCGCCTTTCGGACCTATGTGGAAGAAAAGGGGCTGCCGTTTTTCGAGATTTCGGCGGCCACTACCATGGGCGCCCGGGATGTGGTGAATTTTGCCGCGGCAAAGCTCCGGGAGCTGCCGCCCATCAAACGGTACGAGCCGGAGTTTACGGCGCCGGACCCCGCCGCCCCGCTGACCGAACGGAGCTTCTCCGTCCGGAAGGAAAACGGCGTGTTTTATGTGGATGCGCCCTGGATCGAGCCGGTATTCTCGGTGGTCAACCCCGAGGACTACGAGTCCCTGCAATATTTCCAGCGGGTGCTGCGCTCCAGCGGCATCATCGACAAGCTGGAGGAAATGGGCGTCCAGGAAGGAGACACCGTGGACATCCTGGGCTTCCAGTTTGACTATATCCGATAAGGGGAGACAGTATGGAAAAAGCTGCTGTCAAGCAGATGAGCCCCCTGGCCCTGGCCTTTCTGGGGGACGCGGCCTTTGAGCTGCGCGTGCGGGAAAAGCTGCTGGAGCAGGGAAACGCCCCGGTGCAGCAGCTCCACCGGAAAGCGGTGCGTTTTGTCTGCGCCGAGGCCCAGTCCCGGGCAGTGGAGCTGCTGGAAGGGATGCTGACCGAGGAGGAAGCGCAGGTCTTTAAGCGGGGCCGCAACACCCACAGCCACCCGCCCAAAAACGCGGACGTGGCGGATTACCGCCGCGCCACGGGGCTGGAAACGCTGTTCGGCTACCTGCACCTGTGCGGCAGCCTGGACCGGGAACGGGAGCTTTTTGAGATAATCTGGGAAAAAATGCCGTAAAAGGAGGAGCTATGGGGAAAAGCCGAATCAAGGAAATGCTGCTGGACACGGCAGTCATTCTTGCCGGGACGTTTATTTTTGCAGCGGGGCTTTACTTTTTCATCGAGCCGCAGCACATGGCGCCCGGCGGAGTCAGCGGCATTGCGCTGATTCTCAACCACCTGACGGGGCTTCCCATCGGCTTCCTGAGCGCGGCGATGAACATCCCGCTGCTGCTTCTGGGCTTCCGGTTCGTAGGGCGGGAGTTTTTGTGGAAAACCCTGGTTTCGGTGGCCAGCTTTACCGTCTTTTACGACTATATCCTGACGGGGCTTCCGGTTTACCAGGGCGAGGCGCTTTTATCCTGCCTGTTCGGCGGGGTGCTGTGGGGCGTCGGAATCGGGCTGGTGTTTATGAAATCCGGCTCCACCGGCGGGACGGACGTCATCATCAAGATGATTCACCAGAAAAAACCCCATCTCCAGCTGGGAAAGGTGACCTTTGCGAGCGACGTTATCATCATCATTGCCTCCATCTTCGCCTTCCAGAGCCTGGAGTCCGGGCTTTACGCGGTTGTGACCATTTTCGTCTGTACCCAGATTATGGATATGGTCATTTACAGCGGGGACAAGGGGAAGCTGGTTTATATCTTCTCCTCCCGCAACGAGGAAATTTCCCGGAGGATCTGCCGGGAGCTGGACCGCGGCACCACCTTTTTGCAGGCGGAGGGCGGTTATACCGGCGAAGCGCGGAAGGTGCTGATGTGCGCCGTGCGCCGCAGCGAGTATTACCCCGTCAAGCGCATTGTCCATGAAATCGACCCGGGGGCCTTCATGATTGTGGCGGATTCCTCGGAGGTTATGGGCGAAGGCTTCCGTCCGCTGGAGCAAAAATAAAGACCGGGGTTAAATCCCCGGCCCTCGCGTTATCTGCAGTCGGAAGCGGACGGCTGCTCTTTGGAGTTTTTCTTGCTGCAGCTGCTGGGCTTCTTGCTGCTGTTCTCACAATTCTCGGTGGAGCTGGTCATTTTGGAATGGTTCTTTTCCATGGCTTTTCACCTCCCTTGTGAGTAGTATCGGCAGATCCCCCGAAAATATACACGACTATTTGAGAAAGGATGGTTTCCATGTCAGGACATTCCAAGTGGAACAATATCAAGCGGAAAAAGGAAAAAACGGACGGCGCCAAGGCCAAGATTTTCACCAAAATCGGCCGTGAGATCGCGGTGGCGGTGAAATCCGGCGGCGGGGACCCCAACGTCAACGGCAAGCTGCGCGACCTGATTGCCAAAGCGAAAGCCAACAACGTCCCCAACGACAACATCGACCGCATCATCAAAAAGGCCATGGGCGACGGGGACAAGAACAACTACGAAAACATCGTTTACGAAGGATACGGCCCCAACGGCGTGGCAGTCATTGTGGAATGCCTGACCGACAACCGCAACCGCACCGCCGGCGATGTGCGCCATGTGTTTGACAAATTCGGCGGCAACCTGGGGACCACCGGCTGCGTCTCCTTCGGGTTCCAGGAAAAGGGCGTGTTCGTCATCAACAACGAGGACGGCGAATACGACGAGGACAAGATCATGGAG
>DVFM01000024.1 GCA_018713245.1 Candidatus Merdivicinus intestinavium | reverse complement strand
CTACAAATTCGTTGCCTGTTTCGTTTTACCAAAACGATAGAAAATGAAACCTTTCGATACGGCGGGCCTGACGAGCTGTCCAGCGGCTGGTTTGATGCTGTGCGGCCGTGTCGAATTATCCGGGCCCGCGGCGGCTCGCCGTCCCTACATTCTACGATAGGGAAAAAATTGGCCGAGCCGCTGTCGCTGGTCACAGCGGCTTATGCAGCCAATTCGATGCTGCGCGGCCGCGTCGAATTGGCCGCGGGGCCTCCCCGTTAGGAGCCGGTGGAACGGTAATGGCGCAGGCCGAACCGCCAGAAAAGGTAGGCCGGAATTAAAAACAATAGTGTCGCCAGCGGTGAAAGAGCATTCCAGACGCCGTCCGTCCGGCCCAGCAGGAACAGCAGAGGATAATACTGGATCATGGCCATGGGAATCACAAAGGTCCAGAATTTGAGGATGGCTTTGCCGTAAATCACCGCCGGATAGGAGCCGAACTCCCGGCCGCCGTAAATGAAAATGTTCAGCACTTCCAGGCCCTCAATGGTAAAGAAACTGGCCCCGGCGTAAAACAGGAACAGCCCGGCGAAAATCGCGACGCCCCCCAGAAGCATCCCGCAGAGGGTCAGCACCCGTGGCCAGGTCCATTCCACCCCGGAGGCCAGGATGGCGTAGCAGAACACCAGCACCGCCTGGAAAAATTTCCCCAGCCGGGAAAAGTCCATCTGGGCGCACAGAACCTGGAAAATGGTGCTCCGGGGCCGGATGAGAATCCGGTCAAACTGGCCGTTGCCCAGCAAAGACGGAAACCGGTCAAACCCCCGGAAAAAGCATTCGCAAAAAGAAAAGGACAGCATCACCGAGGCGAAGCAGAGGAGCACCTCCTGATAGGTAAATCCCTCCACGGCGTGGAACCGGTCAAACAGGAAATAAATGCTGAGGAAGGCGGAAAACGCCGCCAAGAACTGGCCAAAAAAGGTCATCCAGAAAGAGGCCGGATACTGCATGGCGCTCCGCAGATGGATGGAAAAATAACGTCCGTAAAGCTTCATCTTCTCAACCTCCTTGTACCACGGCCCGTTGCAGGGCGTTCCGGAAAATCAGCGCCCCAAGGGCAATCAATCCCGCCGTCCAAAAAACTTGCAGCGCGACCCCCCAGACAATTTCCATCCCGGCAATATCGCCGCTGTAAATCCGGAAGGGCAGGTTCTGCACCGAGGCAAAGGGCAGGATTTCCAGCACCTTCTGCACCCCATCCGGCAAAAACGGCAGGGGAACCAGCGCTCCGGAGCAAAATTCCGCCAGAGAGGAAAAAACGGTCCGCAAACCCAGCGGCGACATGGTGTAAAAGGTGAGGCCGTAAATCATCATGGTCATGGAAACCGTCAGCAAAAGCGCCAGAAACATGGTAATCAAGAACAGCAGAAAGACCGGCAGACTCACCGGCAGGCTCATGCCGAAGGGCTCCGGCAGCAAAAAAGCGATAATCAGCACCGGCAGGCACCGCAGGACCGCTTTCGCCACCCGGTTGGCCATGCTGCGGGTAAACCAGAAAACGTACAGATTCATAGGCCGGCAAAGCTCGTAAGCCACATTGCCGCCGGTGATGGCATCAAAAATTTCATTTTCAAAAGTCCAGGATGTATACAAGGTTAAAAACGCCTGCTGGAGCCAGATGTAAGATACCAGCGCGGAAAATTCCATGGGGAACGCAGCAGGGTCGGCTTTATAAAAGGCTCGGAACAGCAGGATTTCCATAAATCCCCAGAAAAACTGGGTGGAAAGCCCTGCCAGTGCCGCCAGCCGGTACTGCAAACCGTTGACAAACCGGATGCGGAAAATCGAGACATATTTTGCGGCAAAATTCAAAGGAACCACCCCCTAAATCCGGTATTCCCGGTAGAGGTTGGCCACGATTTCATCAATGGGGGTATCCTCCACCGAAACGTCCCGCAGCTCCACCTGGGCTGACAGGCTGGAAATGGCCTCCGATACAGACAGCAATTCCGGGGCAAGGAGCAAAACCCCGTGGTTTTCCCCTCTCTCCTGCCAGGAAAGGCCTTTCGGCAATTCCGGGGTGCTCCCCTGATACTCAATGCGGAGAATTTTCCCGCCGGAAAATTGCTTTTTCAGGCTTTCCAGGGCGCCGTCCAGCAAAATTTTCCCCTTGCCGATCAAAATGACTCGGGAGGTCAGGGCCTCGATGTCCTGCATATCGTGGGTGGTGAGGATGACGGTAGTGCCCCGGCGCTGGTTCAGCTCCTTGATAAAGCTCCGGACCGCCAGCTTGGAAACCGCGTCCAGGCCGATGGTAGGCTCGTCCAAAAAGAGAATTTTGGGGCTGTGGAGCAGAGAGGCGGCAATTTCGCAGCGCATCCGCTGACCCAAAGAAAGCTGCCGGGTGGGAGTCTTGACGATTTGAGACAGGTTCAAAAGCTCTACCAGCTCGTCAAAATTCCGTTGGTACTCATTTTGCGGCACCCGGTAAATATCCCGCAGCAGTTCAAAGGAATCGATTACCGGCACATCCCACCAAAGCTGGGAACGCTGGCCGAATACCACGCCGATATCCCGGACGTGGCTTGTGCGGTCCTTCCATGGGCAGCGGCCATTGATGTCGCACTGGCCGGTATCCGGCGTCAATATACCGGATAACACTTTGATGGTGCTGCTTTTCCCGGCGCCGTTGGGGCCGATGTACCCCACCATCTCCCCGTCCCCTATGGTAAACGAGATGTCGTTCAGGGCGTGAATGGTGTCGTACTCCCGCTTCCAGAGGGCTTTCACTGCCTCTTTCATGCCGGCATTCCGCCGGGCCACCCGGAAGGTTTTGGTGATGTGCTGCACGGTAATCATTTTCTTCCTCCTTTTCTTCCGCTCCCTGCCTTTCCTCCGCCGGAGGAGGTTCAGAAAACGGCGCAAAAACGCCTGAATGAACGGGCATCCAGGCTGACTGATATAAATTCCCCAAGGGGGAGGAAAAGGCCCCCTCCGCAGAATCTGCAGAGGGGGCCAGAATCCCTATGATAAGCCAAATCTTAGTTGAGGATGACCTTTTCGGTTTCCTTGTCAAACAGGTGGATGTTGTTGACATCGATGGCCATCTTGATGACATCGCCGGCGCGGGCGGTGTTGCGGGGAGAAACGCGGGCAGTCAGGTTGATGCCGGCGCAGTTCAGGTACAGGTAGGTTTCAGCACCCATCAGCTCGGTAACTTCAACATCGCAGTCGATGATGCCGGTGGAAGCGGAGTTGATGATAACTTCCTCGTCCTTCAGGTTTTCCGGACGGACGCCCAGAACAACCTCTTTGCCCACATACTCTTTCAGAGTATCGTTCTTCTTGCTTTCGGGGACAACCACTTCGTAGTGATGGGTGTCATCGCCGAACTGGATAGCGAAACGGCCGTCTTTTTCAGCCAGGGTCGCGTCGATGAAGTTCATCTGAGGAGAGCCGATGAAGCCGGCAACAAACATATTGCAGGGTTTGGTGTACAGGTTCTGAGGAGTGTCAACCTGCTGGATAAAGCCGTCTTTCATAACAACGATGCGGGTACCCATGGTCATAGCCTCGGTCTGGTCATGGGTTACGTAGATGAAGGTGGTTCCCAGTTTCAGGTGCAGCTTGGACAGCTCGGTTCTCATCTGAGCACGGAGCTTCGCGTCCAGGTTGGACAGCGGCTCGTCAAGCAGGAATACCTGGGGTTCACGGACGATTGCACGGCCCAGCGCAACACGCTGACGCTGACCACCGGACAGAGCCTTCGGTTTACGGTCCAGCAGATGGGTGATGTCCAAAATCCGGGCAGCTTCTTCTACACGGCGTTTGATTTCATCCTTCGGGGTCTTGCGCAGTTTCAGGCCGAAAGCCATGTTTTCAAAAACGGTCATATGAGGATACAGCGCGTAGTTCTGGAACACCATGGCAATGTCACGGTCTTTCGGAGCGACGTCATTTACCAGTTTATCCCCGATGTACAGTTCGCCTTCGGAAATCTCTTCCAGACCGGCGATCATACGCAGAGTGGTGGACTTACCGCAGCCGGAAGGACCAACCAGAATGATAAATTCCTTATCTTCGATATCCAGGTTGAAGTCCGATACCGCGGTTACGCCGCCCGCGTACTTTTTATAGATGCCTTTTAAAGTTAAGCTTGCCATAAAGTGACCTCCTAATTTTTCTGCTGTTTGTTGCCTTACTAATACTATAGCAAATTTTTGCTTTCCTGCCTAGCCATGGATTACCCAAACTTTTAAAAACCGATTTGTGTATATTGCCTATCGTTGAATTAAGCTGATATTTTCACAAATTCAGGACTTTTTTCGAGTTTATCCGCGGATTCCTGTCAGCTGCTCGTTTTTTCTCCGGATTCCTTTGAAAATCCATGCATAAATCCCCCCAACGCGAGAGAACAAACGTCGCCGCCGATGATTTCCCCTTCAAAAACCAATAAATTTGCACGAATTTCGTCTGTAAAATTCGGGTAATTCGTGATCTCATATTGGTAACGTTCCACCTTCTTTCCCGCATACGGCCGCAGATCGAACCCCTGATCCAGCTGAAGCTGATTGTATCGGAGGTACACCTCGTCAAACACCTGCGGAATCTGGACGCTGGCGGTTTCCACGGGCGCCGCGCCCGTTTTCCAGCCGAACTGTTCCAAAAACGCAATCTGTTCCGCAGCATTTCTCCCCAGGGTCTGTTCTTTGCCGGCCCCGGGCAGAAACACAGCGGCCAGAATGCACGCAGCCGCTCCGCAGAGCAGACAGGCCCAGCCGCGCCGTATTTTGATACGAAACACCTTCATCCCATGCAGCACCTCCACTGTAGGATATGCCGCATGGGATGCGGTTATAACGTCGGTTTACGCTTCTGCCGAGGCCTGTTTGGAATTGGCAATGACCGCCGCCTCCAGATTGGAGGGCAGAGGATCATAGCGCAGGAATTCCAGCGTAAAGCTGCCGCTGCCCTGGGTCATCTGCCGCACCAGGGTGGCAAAATCCTGCATCTCGCTCATGGGGGTCTCGGCCTCGATCTCGGTCATGCCGTCGCCGATGGAGTTCATGCCCAGCACGCGGCCGCGGCGCTTGTTGAGCTCGCCCATCATGTCGCCGGTGGTGTCGTCGGGGACCTGGACCTTCAAAGAGCCGATGGGCTCCAGGATAATGGGCGAAGCCTCCGGCAGGCCGGCTTTATAAGCAAGGCTTGCGGCTGTTTTAAAGGCCATTTCGGAGGAGTCTACGGGATGGTAGGAGCCGTCCACCAGGGTGGCTTTCAGCCCGACCACGGGGTATCCCGCCAGGACGCCCTTTTTGACGCAGTCCTGCAGGCCCTTTTCCACCGCCGGGAAGAAGTTGCGGGGCACCGCGCCGCCGAACACGTTTTCTTCAAAGACCAGCTCTTCGCTGTCGCAGGGTTCAAACTCAATCCAGACGTCGCCGTACTGGCCGTGGCCGCCGCTCTGCTTTTTGTGCTTGCCCTGGACCTTAACCTTTTTGCGGATGGTTTCCCGGTAAGCCACGGTGGGCTTCTCCAGCTTCACTTCCACGCCGAATTTATTTTTCAGCTTGGCGACGGTCACATCCAGATGCTGCTCGCCCAGGCCGCTGAGGACCTGTTCCTTGGTCTCGGTGTTGAGGACGAAGGACAAGGTGGGATCCTCCTCCAGCAAGCGGGCCATGCCCTGCGAAATCTTGCCCTCGTCGCCTTTTCCGACGGTTTTGACCGCCATGGAGTAGCAGGGGGCCGGGAATTCGGTCTTGTTGAGGGTCACCTTCCGCTGCGGCGAGCAGAGGGTATCGCAGGTGTTGGCGCCCAGCTTGCTGACGGCGCAGATGTCCCCCGCCGTGACGGACTTCACTTCTTCCTGCTTTTTGCCGCGGACAAACAGCAGCTTGCCCAGCTTCTCGGGCTGGCCGGTGGTCATGTTGACCAGTTCCGTGTCGGGGGTCAGGGTTCCTGCCGCGACCTTCACATAGGACAGCTTGCCGACAAAGGGGTCGGCGATGGTCTTGAACACATAAGCGACGGCGGGATCATCCGCCTTGCAGGGGATCTCCACCACATCGTCGCCGGCAATGCCCTCCTCGGGGATTTCCTCCGCCGCAGAGGGGAACATGGACACAATGGCGCCGCCCAGAAGGCTCAGGCCCTCCAGATTGGCGGCAGAGCCGCAGAACACCGGCGTAATGCTTCCGTCGCGGATGCCGGTGTGGATGCCGCGGATGAGCTCCAGCATGGTGAACTGCTCGCCGGAGAAGTATTTGTCCATCAGTTCCTCGTCGGTCTCGGCAACCGCTTCGGAGATGGCGTTGATGAGGCCCTGCTCCCGGTGGCCCAGGTCCGGCATAACGGTTTCGGCGCGGTGGCCGCTTTCATAGGAATACGCCTTCATGCCGATGAGGTCGATGTAGCATTTTACTTTATGTTCTTCCATAAACGGAACGACGAGGGGGCAGATGGAGGGGCCGAACTCCGCTTTGAGCTGTTCCAGCACCTTATAGAAGTCCGCGTGGTCGCTGTCCATCTTGCTGACAAAAATCGCCCGGGGCTTGCCCAGCTTTGCCGCGGCCTTGTACGCCTTCTTCGCGCCGACGGAGACGCCGGATTTGCCGGAAACCACGATGAGCACGCTGCCCGCCGCGCGGATTGCCTCCGCCTGGCCCAGCGCGAAATCGAACAGGCCGGGGGCGTCCAGGAAGTTGATCTTCACATTGTTGTATTCCACCGGGATAATGGAGAGATTCAGCGAAGCTTTCCGCTTGATCTCTTCGGGGTCATAGTCGGACACGGTGTTGCCGTCGGCGACCTTCCCTAAACGGTCGGTAGCGCCGGTGCGGTAGAGCATCGCCTCGACCAGGCTGGTCTTTCCGCTGCTGCCGTGGCCGACAACCGCCACATTCCGGATATCGTTTGCCTCATACTGTCTCATGCCATATCGCTCCTTGTTCTAAAATTACAATGCTTGCAGAAATGAATGCCAAATCTCCTGCTGCAATGCTCGCAAGGCTCCTTATACATTGTATATAAAAAACCTATTTTCGATATTTGTATTATATCATAAATTGCCATGGAGCACAAGAACGAAAAAAGGCAATATCGGGATTTTCCTGCGATTTCAGCGTAAAACTTTTGAGAACTTCCATGTGCATTTCTACCAAAACAGTAAAAAAGCCGCCCGCAGTTCCGAAAAAACTGCGGGCGTTTTGATTTCAGCGGTCCAGCTTCAGGCTGCGGGCTGCGGAAAGGGCGTCGCCGTAGAAGCTCGAAAAGCTGTCCGCCGGCGCGGTGTAGCAGACCTCGGCAAAGCCGTCCTCAAAAAGCAGGACGAAAACCGCGCAGCGCAGCGCCGTGTCCTCCCCGCCGTTTTGGAACGAGTAGGAAGCCGTCACTTCCAGCGCGGCGGGCGCCCGGGTTCCTTCCAGCGGCGCTGCGGAAACCTCGACGCCCTCCAGGCCGGCCAGCCCCAAAATCTCCGGCAGCAGCGCGCCCATGGACTCCTCCAGGGCCGCAGCCTCCTCGGCCGGGGTCAATGCGCCAGCGGGCTGGGTGTCAACCCGCATCATCAGGATGTTGGTCCCGTCCGGCTGTTCCTGCTCGGGCAGCATCACAAGCAGCCCCTCCGCCCCGTCGGCGCTCCAGCCCTTCGGGAAATCAAAGGAAAGGCCGCCCATGTCCTCCGGCCGGGAGCCGCAGAGCCGCCCGTTTTCGTCAAAAAGCAGGACCCGTCCGCCCAGGGCGAGGTCCTCGGTCCGCATGCCGCCCCACTCGTCCAGATAGTAGGTTCCGTCCGGCAGTTCGAGGAAGCCGGTCACCATGGCCCCCTCCGGAAGAGCGCCGCTCCCTTCCGGGGCAAAATAGCGCCAGCGGCCGTCCGCAAGCTGCCAGCCGGTCTGCATGTTCCCTTCCGCGTCAAAGTGGTACCAGTGGTTGTTCACCAGCTTCCACCCGTCCGAAACGAGGCCGCCGGCCTCCTGATACTGCCAGGAATCCCCATCTTTCCGCCAGCCTTCCTCCGCCGCCGACGCCGGCGCGGCAAGGCTTACGCAGGCCGCGGCGGCAAAGAACAGCGCTGCAAAACGTTTTTTCCAGGCTTTCATCCGAATCCCTCCCTGATATCCGCTCCGGAACCCGGGCGCGCCCAAAAAGCGCATGCCCCTGTTCCTGTCGGCGTTAAATCTTTGGAATGAACTTCTAATTTATCCAAATGTTTTTTTTAATTTTAGTATAATTGCACCTTTCCCTTTTGTCAATCCTTTTGCGCAAATAAAAAGAGAGAAAAAGCGCGCCGCCTTTTCTCTCGTAAAAGTTTCCGATGGAGTTACTCTCCCTCGAACATTTCTTTAATTTTGTCGGAGAATTTTTTCTTTTTCGTCGACTGTTTCTCGGTAATGGCGTCGTCGAACGCCTTGAGCTTTTCAATCTGGGCTTTGGTGAGGTTTTTGGGGACCTCCACGGTGACTGTGACATACTGGTCGCCCCGGCCGCGGCCGTTGAGCCGCTGGACGCCCTTTCCGCGCAGCCGGAATACGGTGCCGGGCTGGGTGCCCTCGGGCAGGTTGTATTTCACGTTGCCGTCAATGGTGGGGACCGTCAGCTCGTCGCCCATCACCGCCTGATAGAAGGAGACGGGGATTTCGCAGTAGATGTCGTAATCCTTCCGGCTGAACAGGCTGTCCGGACGGACGGAAACCAGCACCAGCAGATCGCCCGCCGGTCCGCCGTTGGCCCCGGCGTTGCCCTGTCCCCGCAGGGAGAGGGTCTGTCCGTCGTCGATGCCGGCCGGAATCTGGACTTCCACCGTCTTGTTGGCGGAAGTGAAACCCCGCCCGCCGCAGACGGAGCAGGCTTTCTCGATAATCTTGCCGCGTCCGCCGCATTTGTCGCAGGGGTGCTGGCTGCTGATCATGCCGAAGGGGGTCCGCTGCTGGACCCGCACCTGGCCGGTGCCGCCGCAGTCGGGACAGGTTTTCATGGCGGTCCCGTTTTCCGCGCCGGTCCCGCGGCAGGCGGAGCAGCTTTCGCTCTTGGCCACGCTGATGCGCTTTTTCACGCCGGCGCATGCCTCAAAGAACGAAATGTTGATCTGCACCCGGATGTCGCTCCCTCTCCGGGGGGCGTTGGGGTTGGAGCGGCGGGACGAACCGAATCCGCCGCCGAAGAAATCGTTGAAAATATCCCCGATATCCCCCATATCGAAGCCGCCGAAGCCGCCTGCTCCGCCGAAGGGGTCCGCCCCGCCTCCGTAGGAGGGGTCCACGCCCGCATGGCCGAACTGATCATAGCGGGAGCGCTTCTGGGGATCGGACAGGACCTCGTAAGCCTCGTTGACCTCCTTAAATTTTTCCTCGGCCTGTTTGTCGCCGGGGTTCAGGTCGGGGTGGTACTTCTTGGCCATCTGGCGGTAAGCCTTTTTCAGCTCATCGTCGGAACAGCCCTTCTGTACGCCCAGGACCTCATAATAATCACGTTTTTCAGCCAATGGCGCTACCTCCCGTTATGTCGCGTTTTTCCCTGGACAGCACCGCAGGGCAGGCTCTGCGCCCGCCCTTTGCGGCCCGTTTGGGTGCTTATTTATTGTCGTTGTCCACTTCGCGGTAGTCCGCGTCCACAACGTTGGGGTCGCTCTGCTGGGTGTTGGCGCCGGGATTTGCGCCCATGTCGGGGCCGGCAGCGCCCGCAGCCTGCTGCTGAGCCGCCTGAGCCTGGTAGAGCTTCTCGGAAACGGCGTAGAACACCTTCTGGAGTTCGTCCTGTTTCGCCTTGATGGCCTCAATGTCGGAGCCTTTCAGGGCCTCTTTCAGCTCGTTGATCTTCGTTTCCAGCTCCGATTTCTGGGAAGCGTCCACCTTGTCGCCGATTTCCTTCAGGGTCTTTTCAGACTGGAACACCATCTGGTCGGCGCCGTTGCGGATGTCCACTTCCTCGCGGGCTTTCTTGTCCTCGGCCGCGAAGGCTTCCGCCTCCTTGACAGCCTTGTCAATATCCTCCTTGGACATATTGGTGGAGGAGGTAATGGTGATCTGCTGTTCCTTGCCGGTGCCCAGGTCTTTCGCGTAAACATGGACGATGCCGTTGGCGTCGATGTCGAAGGTTACTTCGATCTGAGGAACGCCGCGGGGAGCAGCGGGGATGCCGTCCAGACGGAACATGCCCAGGGTCTTGTTGTCCTTTGCAAATTCACGCTCGCCCTGGAGGACATGGATCTCAACAGAGGTCTGGCCGTCCGCAGCGGTGGAGAAGATCTGAGACTTCTTGGTGGGGATGGTGGTGTTGCGGTCGATGATCTTGGTGAATACGCCGCCCAGAGTTTCCAGGCCCAGGGACAGGGGGGTAACGTCCAGCAGCAGCAGGCCCTTGACCTCGCCGCCCAGAACGCCGCCCTGGATGGCCGCGCCGATGGCGACGCATTCGTCCGGGTTCAGGTTCTTGGAGGGCTCTTTGCCGGTGACGCGGGCAACGGCTTCCTGCACGGCGATGATACGGGTGGAGCCGCCCACCAGCAGGACCTTGTCAAGCTGGGAAGCGCTCAGGCCGGCGTCGCTCAGAGCCTGGTTGACCGGGCCCATGGTGGCGTCCACCAGGTCGGCGGTGAGCTCGTTGAATTTCGCACGGGTCAGGGTCATGGCCAGGTGTTTGGGGCCGGTGGCGTCCGCGGTAATGAAGGGGAGGTTGATGTCGGCGGTGGTGATGCCGGACAGGTCGATTTTCGCCTTTTCAGCAGCCTCTTTCAGGCGCTGCATGGCCATGCGGTCGTTTCTGAGGTCGATGCCGTTCTCCTTCTTGAATTCGTCGGCCATCCAGTCGATGATGCGCTGGTCGAAGTCGTCGCCGCCCAGGTGGTTGTTGCCGGCGGTAGCCAGAACCTCCTGAACGCCTTCGCCCATCTCAATGATGGACACGTCGAAGGTGCCGCCGCCCAGGTCGTAAACCATGACCTTCTGGTCGCCCTCTTTGTCCATGCCGTAAGCGAGCGCCGCCGCGGTGGGCTCGTTGATGATGCGCTTGACATCCAGGCCCGCGATGCGGCCGGCGTCCTTGGTCGCCTGGCGCTGGGAGTCGGTGAAGTAAGCGGGGACGGTGATGACCGCCTCGGTGACGGACTCGCCCAGATAAGCCTCCGCGTCGGATTTGAGTTTCTGCAGGATCATCGCGGAGATTTCCTGAGGAGTATAGGATTTGCCGTCCACCGTTACCTTATAATCGGAGCCCATGTGGCGCTTGATGGAGCTGATGGTGCGGTCGGGGTTGGTGATGGCCTGGCGTTTTGCCACCTGGCCTACCATACGCTCGCCGTCCTTGGAGAAAGCCACCACGGACGGGGTGGTGCGGGCGCCCTCATGGTTGGTGATCACGACGGGTTCGCCGCCTTCCATAACTGCTACGCAGGAGTTTGTCGTGCCAAGGTCGATACCAATGATTTTTCCCATAAATGATTCCTCCTAAATGAATCGCTGTAAATCTATCTGAAAACTTTCCAGTGTGACTGTTTTACGGATTTGCTACGGCTACCATGGCGTGCCGGATAACCTTTCCGTTCAGCTGATAGCCTTTCTGAAGGACGTTTGCCACAACGTTGCTGCCCAGCTCCTCGCTCTCCACGGTGCTGACCGCGTAATGAAGGTCCGGGTTGAAGGGCTCGCCCTCCGCTTTGATCTCCTCCACGCCCATTTTGGTCAGGGCGTCGGTGAGAGATTTGAAGATGAGCTCCATGCCCTTGCGGAATTCGCCGTCGGCGCATTCGCTCTGCATGGCCCGCTCAAAATTGTCCACCACCGGCAGAATTTCGGAGATGCATTTGCTTTTTGCCACAATGCCGATCTCTTCCTTTTCCCTTGCGGTGCGCTTGCGGAAGTTGTCAAACTCCGCCATCTGACGCAGGAGCTTATCCGACAGGTCGGCGTTCGCCTTTTTCAGCTCTTCCAATTCGTCGGGCTTTGCAGCTTCTTCCGGCGCGGTTTCATCTGCGCCGCATGTTCCCGCCGCTGTCTGGACGTTTTCCTCTTCCAAAGGGATATCCCCGGTTTCCGGAGCATCCTTCGGGATTTCCTTGTCTTTCTCCTTCTTGCCCACCTTGCGAATCATTCCTTTCGTTCGTCGTACTGCTCGGTAATCAGCCTCGACACCGTGTCGGACAGATACTCGATATACGGAATTATCCGGCTGTAGTCCAGCCGCAGGGGCCCGATGACCCCCAGCGTCCCGGCGCGCTTTCCCGCCCGGCTGTAGCCGGTCAGGATGAGGCTTGAATTTGCGACCGCAAAGGTCTCGCTCTCATCGCCGAAGATGATCTGAATCCCGTTGAAGCCTTCGTTCATCAGCGCCTCCAGGTTTTTCCGCGCCGCCATCAGGGCTTTCACGCTTTCCGCCTGGAAATCGTCCCGCGCCAGCAGCCCGCTTTCGTTTTTGACCTCCAGCTTCTGCTGCCGCAGCTTGCTTACGATGTCGTAGATGCCGTACAGCAGAGGAGCCAGGGCCGCCGCATACCGTCCCAGCGCCACGCCCAGCTCCACCATTTTTTCGTTGGTCAGGGCGTCAATCCGCGTGCCGGTCAGGTTTTGACGGATAAAATTGACGAAGAAGCGGATCTGTTCGTTGGACAGCTCGAAGTCCAGCCGGCAGACCCGGTTTTCCACCGCGCCGCTGGAAGTGATCAGCAGCAGGGCGTACAGCCGCCTTCCCGCCGGAATCACATCGATCCTCGTGATGACCGAAAAGTCCACCCGGCTCGACGAGCTGACGGCGGCGCAGCCTGTCACCTGCGCCAGCAGGTCGGCGGCGTTTTCCACCAGCGTCCGGGGGTTCAGGTCCCCGCGCAGGAGCGTCTCTTCAATCACCCGCCGGTCGTAATCCGACAGCGGCTGCCGGGTCATCAGGTTTGCGATGTAAAAACGGTAGCCGCGGTAGGAAGGGATTCTTCCCGCGGAGGTGTGCGGCTGTTCCAGGTAGCCCATCCTCTCCAGCGCGGCCATATCGTTGCGGATGGTGGCGGAGGAGACGGAGTTGTTCAGGGCCTCAGCAATGGTCTTGGAGCCTACCGGCTCCCCGGTGCGGATGTAACGGTCAACCACCAGCTTCAGTATATCCAGCTTCCGCGCATCCAGCGCCTTCACCATGCTCACCTCGAATCCTTTTGATTGTTTTAGCACTCCTCATCTCTGAGTGCTAATATAAGATTACCACCATTGCCCCGGATTGTCAATAGGAATGCCGAATTTATTTGTGAACTTTTTTTGAATTCTCCCTTCCCCATCCGGGACGCGCCTTCTCTCTCAGTGTTCCCGGATTCGGGGCGGCCATTCCTGCGAAGGAAATTCTGCATCTTTTTCCGCGCTTTCTTGCAAAAATCCCCGGAACCGTTTATAATGGTAGACAGAACCGAATTCCGCACAAAGGAGGCTGCGGCATGGACATCCTTTCCGCAATTGAAGCCCATTTTCCGAATTTTTCCAAAGGCCAGAAAAAAATCGCCAACTTCATCATCGCCCACACGGACAAGGCTGCCTTTATGACGGCGGCCCGCCTGGGTTCCGCCGTAGGGGTCAGTGAATCCACCGTGGTGCGCTTCGCCTACGGGCTGGGCTACAGCGGCTACCCCGAGCTTTCCGCCGCTCTGCGGCAGGTCATCCGCACCCAGCTCACCTCGGTCCAGCGCATGGAAGTGACCCGGGACCGCATCGGCAGCGGCAACATTCTCGACGAGGTCCTGAGCGGGGACATGGAGAAAATCAAGCGCACGCTGGAGGAAACCTCCCACGAGGATTTTGAAAACGCCGCCGCCGCCATCGCCGACGCCCGGAAAATCTACGTCATCGGCGACCGGAGCGCCTCCGCCCTGGCGCGCTTCGCCCACTACTACCTGAACCTGATGTTTGAAAACGTCAAGCTCGTCACCACCACCAGCTCCAGCGAGCTTTTTGAACAGATTATGCGCATCGGCAGCGAGGACGTGGTCATCGGCATCAGCTTTCCCCGTTATTCCAACATGACCATCCAGGCGTTTTCCTTCGCCGCCCGCTCCGGGGCGAAGATTGTGGCGGTCACCGACGGGCCCAACTCCCCCCTGGCCAAGGACGCCACCTACCTGCTGTCCGCCCGCAGCGATATGAATTCCTTCGTGGATTCCCTGGTGGCCCCGCTGAGCCTGCTCAACGCTCTGCTGGTCCAGGTGGGGATGCTCAAGCAGGACGACGTCGTCAGCACCTTCCAGCGCCTGGAGGACATCTGGGACGAATATCATGTCTATCAAAAAAAGTGAGGAACAGCTATGGAACAGGATCTCATCGTCATCGGCGGCGGCCCCGCCGGCATGATGGCCGCCCTTTCGGCGGCGGAGCAGGGGGCGCGGGTGCTTCTGCTGGAAAAAAACAGCCGCCTGGGGCGCAAGCTCCTCATCACCGGAAAGGGGCGCTGCAACGTCACCAACAACTGCGGTCGGGACACGCTGCTCGCCAACATCCCCCGGAATCCGCGGTTTCTCTACTCCGCCTTTTCCCAGTTTTCCCCGGCGGACACCATGGAGTTTTTTGAAAGCCGGGACGCCCCCCTCAAAACCGAGCGGGGGAACCGGGTTTTCCCCGTCTCGGACCGGGCGGCGGACATCGAGCGGGCGCTGGAGGCCGCCCTGCGGGAACTGGGCGTACAGGTCCGCGAAGGCCGGGCGGAGGCGCTGCTGCTGGAGGACGGCGCCGTGCGGGGCGTCCGCTGTGAGGGCGGGAAGGAGCTGCGGGCGGCGGCGGTGCTTGCGGCCTGCGGCGGGAAATCCTACCCCCTCACCGGCTCCGACGGCGGGGGCTACGCGCTGGCCGCCCAAGCGGGCCACCGGATCGTCCCGCCCGTCCCCTCCCTCATCCCCATCCTGACGGAGGAACACGACCCCCGGGAGATGCAGGGGCTCTCCTTAAAAAATGTCACCCTGTCGGTTTTCCGGAACGGGAAGCCGGTCTTTTCGGAGCTGGGGGAGCTTCTGTTCACCCATTTCGGGGTGAGCGGCCCCCTGGTCCTCTCCGCCTCCGCCCACATGGAGGGGAAAAAGCCCGAGGGCAGCTGCGGGGAAGGGTTTTACGCCTCCATGCTGAAAGGGCGGGGCTACCGCCTGTCCATCGACTGGAAGCCGGGGCTCACCGCGGAGCAGCTGGACCGCCGCCTGCTCCGGGATTTTGCCAAGTATCAGAACAAGGACGTCATCAACAGCCTGGGCGAGCTGCTCCCCCGCAAGAGCATCCCCGTCCTGCTCCGGCGGGCCGGCATCCCCTTTGAAACCAAGGTGAACAGCCTGACCAGGGAGCAGCGCCGGGCTTTTGCCGCCTGCCTCAAGGATTATTCGCTGACCCCGGCGGGCTTCCGCCCCATCGAAGAGGCCATCGTCACCTCCGGCGGCGTGGACGTGAAGGAGGTCAACCCGCAGAGTATGGAGTCCAAGCTGGCGAAAGGGCTGTATTTCGCGGGGGAACTGCTGGATGTGGACGGCTACACCGGCGGGTTCAACCTCCAGATTGCCTTTTCCACGGGCTGGCTGGCGGGCCGGTGCGCCGCCTGGGCCGCCCTCTCGGAGGACCGGTAAATCCTGCCGGGGCTTGTCAAGGCGGGCGGGATGTGCTATAATAACGGTAAGCGGTCCCGCGGGCTCCATTTGCCCCCAGCGGGATTCCATCGTCCATTATCGGAGAAAGAAGGAGCGAGCGCAATGAGCGAAATGAAGGAAAACTACGAAATCTGCCACTGCAAGAAAGTCACCTACGCCGACGTGGAAAACGCCCTGCATCAGAGCAAG
>DVFM01000023.1 GCA_018713245.1 Candidatus Merdivicinus intestinavium | reverse complement strand
TGTCGCACTCTCTCATGCCGCCAAAAAGCTAGTACGCCTCATATTTGCTATGGAGAAATCCAGGAAGCCATACTGCTCGGCGGCTTGAGGGCAGCTGCTTGAAATAGCCAGCAGAGGTCTGACAAGACCTTAGCTTTGCTATACCTTTTTTGAGCTATCCTTTTTCACCACCACCATTCATTTTCAGGCTTGACTTTTAATAGTTAATCTTCCAAAAGGACAAAACAAGGGGCTTGGCATCCTCCTATTTTCTATTATAAAAGAGAAACGCCTTCTTGTCCAATACTTATTCCATATCGCAATCCATCCGTTTTCGGCATAACTGCGCGCCGTTCCGTCAATAGCCGAGCTCCTCCAGCCAGGCGGCTACATCCTCGCCGGCCTCGGCGGCATCCCGCTCATTAACGGTAAATCCGTCCTCTATGACGTCCGCGTCCGGCTCCAGCTCCTGAATGGTCTGGATCGTGCGGGAAAAACGGCTGCCGTTGTGGACGTTGAAGGGGACGATGGTCTTGCCGGAAAAATCGTATTCATCAAAGAAGCTGTACAGCGCCTGGGGCATGTCCCCCCACCAGTTGGGGTAGCCCACAAAGATGGTGTCGTACTGCTCCAGGTTCTCGATGTGGGAGGTCAGCTCGGGGCGGGCGTCCTCGTCCTGCTCCTGGGCGGCGTAGTCAATGAGCTCCCCGCCGTCCGCCGGATACACCACCGAGGTCCGGATGGAGAACAGGTCCCCGCCGGTGGCTTCCCCGATCATATCCGCCACAGCCTGCAGCCGTCCCACCGCTTCATCGCCGATCATCGTATAGCTGGCGGAAGCGACGGCATCCACGCCGCTGTTTTCCGCGGCGGTAAAGTAGGCGATTAAAATGCCGCCGTCCTCATCCTCTGCGGCGCTGTCCGCAGCAGGGGTTTCGCCGGAGGACGCCGGGGATTCCTGACTTTGCTCCGCAGAGGATTCCGCAGCAGAGGAGGGGGCCTCAGACGCTCCGCAGGCGCTGAACACGGCGGCAGCCGCGGCCGCCAGCAGCAGCGCCAGCCACTTTTTTCCGAAATATTTCACTGAAAACTGCTCCTTTCGGTTATAAAAAGAGCAGGGGCCGCAGCAAATGGCCTCTGCTCCGCGCTTGCCGCCGGGGACTGCCTCACCGGGTATACCGCAGCCACAGCCCGTCCCCCGCAATCCGGTCCGCAGCCTTGAGGGAAAAGGCCGCCGGTTTTCCTGCGGGCAGAAAATCCGCCTGCTCGAAGATGGAAACTGCCGTGGTGCTGCCGTCCGCAACGGGGGCGACAACCAGGCTCAGCTCGTCAATCAGGCCCTCCCGCAGGAAGGACCAGTTGACGGTCCCGCCGCCGGCAATCATCAGGCGGCTGATGGAAAACCGGCTTTTGAGCTTCCGGAGAACCTGGCCGCAGTCGAGGGCCTCCTCCCCCGCGAAAAGATAGGAAACCCCGTTTTTCCGCAGATACGAAAGATAGGCGGGAGAGGTCTGGGGGGTCAGAACCTCGATTACATGTGCCCTGGGCCGCCCCTTCTTCTCGATATATCCGGACTTCCAGCCGAGGACCCCTTTCGGGTCAACGGATACAATATAATTGTCCGTATCGTGCTCCGCCGTCCAGTCCTCCCGGGGCAGCCCGCCGCATTCCGGCTGCGCCGGGGCGAAGCCGTCCGAATATCCGCCGGCCATGGTGGTCGTCCCATACAGGGTAGCCTGGCAGCCGTAGAAGCCGCGGAGCTTCCCGTACTCTTCCAGAGCAGGCTTCGCTTCCGGCGCGGCAAAAAAATCCCCGTCGATTTTCCCGTCCAGGGATGCAAACATATGGCATACAACAAATGGACGGTCCATTTGATTCCCCTCCCGTATATCCGCCGGCCGCCGTGCAGCCGGTTTTCGGATTCGTTTTTACTTCAGCGCGGCCCCGTCGCGGAAAGCGCTGCCCACCGCTTTGCCCAGCCGCAGATAGGCGTTGTGGACCGGGTCGAAGGTAATGGGGTCCAGCTTGGAAACATCGATGTTTCCGTCCGCACCCAGGACGCTTTCATCGGCGCTGACGTTTACAATCTCGCCGATGATGTTGCCGTCCTCGTTGACCTTCAGGAACCGGCATTCCAGGGCCATGGGGAACTCGTTGATGAGGGGGGCGTCCACATGGATGCTTTTGGTGGTGTGGAGCCCGGCTTTCTCCAGCTTATCGGGCTGGGTATTGGCGGAAACCATTCCCACATAGTCCGCTTCCACCACATGCGCTGCGGTGGCGAAGCTGACGGTAAACGCCTTGCGGCTCTTGATGTTGGCGGTGGTTTTATGTCCCGCGCTGAGGCAGAGGACAACCTTGTCCGCGTCGTAGAGCCCGCCCCAGGCGGCATTCATGGCGTCGGGCTTTCCGTCCTCATCGTAGGTGCCGATAATCAGAACCGGCAGCGGATATACCCAGGACTTCTTTCCAAAATCTTTGCGCATTTGAAAACACTCCTTTTTGCATTTATATTGGGGGCAGGCGCGCGGCCGGGGCCGCACGTCCGCCGGCCGAAAACAAAGTCAGCCGCGGCGGATCATTTCTGGCTGTCCACCGGGGGAACCATTTCCGCATATTTCCGAAGCAGTTCCGGCGTGCTCACATAGTAGCGTTTTTTCCGGTCCATGGCGGCAATGCTTGCCATTTCCTCCCCGGTCAGGGCAAAATCAAACAGGTCAAAATTGTCCCGGATGTGGGCGGGGTTCCTGGAGCCGGGGATGACGATGTTGCCGTCCTGGATGTGCCAGCGGAGGATAATCTGGGCGCTGCTCTTGCCGTACTTTCGGGAAAGCTGCGCAAAAAGCGGCTCCTCCATCAGGGCCTTGTCGCCGTGTCCCAGGGGATACCAGGCCTGGATGACGATGCCTTCTTTTGCCAGGAACGCCTTGAGCTCTTTCTCCTGGGAATAGGGATGGATTTCCGTCTGCAGAACGGCGGGCTTCACCTCGCAGACAGAAAGGATTTCCCGAATCTGCTCCTCGCTGAAATTGGACAGGCCGATGGCCCGGACCTTGCCCTCCCGGCAGGCTTTCTCCATCTGCCGGTATCCGGCTGCATAATTGCCGGCGGGCTGATGAATTAGCAGCAGGTCGATATAGTCCGTCCCCAGCCGTTCCAGCGTTTTCTCCACCGCGTCGGGCTGCTCGTAAAAGCTGGGCCACAGCTTGGTTTCCAGGAAAATTTCATTCCGGGGCAGGCCGGACTTTTTCATGGCGCGCCCCACCGCTTTTTCGTTCACATAGGCGTTGGCGGTGTCAATCAGGCGGCAGCCGCATTGGAGCGCGCTGAGGACGGAGGCTTCCGCCTCGTCCGGAGTCAGCAGGAAGGTGCCGATTCCCGCCATGGGCATTTTGACGCCGTTATTCAGCACTGCATATTCCATTCAAAAGTTCCTCCATTCCTTGATTTATCTTGATTATACCAGGGATTTCCCCATAACGGAAGTTTCTGTTTGTTATGGTGTATAAACCCGGGGGTATACGCTCCGGATTATGCTTTCCGCCCGGAAACGCCGAACACCTCCGACATATCCATATGGTCCAGCGCCTCGTCCAGCGCCGCCACCTCCGCGGACGACAGGATAACCTCCGCCGCGCCGGCGTTTTCCCGCATCCGCTCCGGTCTGCGCGTGCCGGGAATCGGGACGATCCAGGGGCGCTTGCAGAGCATCCAGGCCAGGGAAATCTGGGCAGGCGCAGCGCCCTTGTCCCGGGCCAGCGCGCAAAGAAGGTCCAGCAGCGGCCGGTTCTGCTCCATGGCGGCGTCGGTAAACTGGGGCATGGAAGCCCGGTAGTCGTTCCGGGGGTCAAACTTCTCCCCTTTTCCGTAGCGCCCGGTCAGGAAGCCGTTCGCCATGGGCGAAAACGCCACCAGCCCCACGCCCAGCTCCTCCAGAACCGGAAACAGGGATTCGTAATGCCGGGCCATCATGGAATACCGGTTCTGCACCGCCGTCACCGGGCAGACCGCGTGGGCGCGGCGCAGGTACTCCTCATCCGTCTCCGAGATGCCCCAGTGCGTGATCTTCCCCTCCCGGATCAAATCGGCCATTACGCCGGCCACCTCCTCCGGCGGGACAGCCGGGGCGATGCGGTGCTGGAAATAAAGGTCGATATGATCGGTTTTGAGACGCCGCAGCGACCCTTCCAGGGACTTCCGGATGGTTTCCGGACGGGAATCCGGGAGCAGGGGGTAGGGAACCTTCCCGCTCGTCAGGTCAAACCGCATGCCGAACTTGGTGGAGATCACCGCCCGGTCCCGGCAGGGGGCCAGCGCCTCCCCCACCAGGCGTTCGTTGCCGTGCGGGTCCTCCGGCGTGCCGTACACCTCGGCGGTATCAAAGAAAGTATACCCTATTTCAAAGGCTTCCCGCACCAAACGGACCGCTTCCCGCTCCTCAGTGGGCGCACCGTAGGCGTGGGAAAAGCCCATGCAGCCCAGCCCGACGGAGGAAACAGCCAAATCCTTGCCCAAAATTCTCTTCTTCATCCGCATCAACTCCTTATACTGCCATTATATCCGGCCGGCAGGCAAAAAGGAAGTCTCCCTTTGTTAAGCAGTATAAACGAAAAGGTTCAAAGTTCCGGGGCGGATGCAAAAAATCGAGGCTTCTTGGGAGCCCCGATTCTTCGTGCGGTATGCCGCAGGGTCATCCCCTGACCTTTCCGCGGCAGCCGGCTACCTTTTCCACCGCCTTCAAAAACTGGCGGACGATGGGGGACGGCTCCGGGGAGTGGAGGAGGCCGAAAGGAAGGGTATAATTCCAGTCCACCGGCAGGATTTTGAGCAGCGGGTGGACGTACCGCCAATTTTCAATGGCCATCAGGACATAGTTGTTGTTTTCGCACTGGTTAAACACATTCACATCGTAAAAGCTGAAATCCACTATGTGAATCTGCGGGTGGTTTTTCCACAGGCCGTCCCGCAGGAGGTCCACATAATGGCTCCAATCCCGGCGCATCAGCATCAGGTTTTCCCCGTACAGGTCCTGGATGGTCAGGCGCTCCTTTCCCGCCAGGCGGTGGTGAACCGATACGGCGCAGCATATGGGCTCCCGGGAGATTTCCAGGCCGGCGCACTGGCGGAGGCTCAGCATGGTTTCATCAAAAATTCCGGCGACCACGTCGATGTTCCGGCCAAGATTTGCCAGGATTTCCCGGGCATTTTCCGGCGTATTGTCGAAGGGGACCAGCTGGAACTTGATGTTGGGGCAATATTCCTGCACCCTGGGCCACAGGTCCACCAGCACCTGCGCAGGGGTCATGGGAGAGGTGCCGATGCGGAGCATATTTTCGCTCTCCTGCATGGCGTTTTTAGCCCGGGTCACCGAGTCCTTGCAGTATTGGATGATATATTTCGCATCCTGATACAGGGATTTTCCCGCTTCGGTCAAAGCAAGCCCCCGGTGGGTCCGAACGAAAAGCTGGAGGTCCAGCCCTTCTTCCAGAAGGTTAATCTGCTTGATAACAGCCGGCGGGGAGATATACAGCTTTTCCGCGGCCCGGTTAAAGCTGCCCGATTCCGCCACGCAGAGAAAGGTTTCCAGCTGGGGGTTATACATCCGCAATCCTCCTTTTTTCTGACAGCACTGCTTCACAGCCTCATCCGCCGCCAGGCGCGCCTTGCAAAACGATCAATCTTCCTATATTTTATTCTGTTAAACCGATTTTGTCAACATTTTCACGTGAAATCCGTTTCTTTTCCCATAAATGATTCTGCGCAAAAATCAAATGCGGGACATCCTCCGGCCGGCAGACAAAAGGACGGCGGATTTTCCGGCAGAGAGAGGGCAGCCGCGGCGCGCAGCTTCTTCATTCTGCCCAAATATCCGGCAAAAAATCAGGCATTTTGCCGCTTGCAATCCCGCCGCCCGCCGGCTATGATATAGATAGATTATCTATATATGGAGGCGACCTTATGTCTGCAGAAAAGAAGCTGGCAGGCGCCGGCGCGGCGCTGATTTTAAAGCTGCTGGAAGAACAGGACATGTACGGCTATCAGATTACGGAAACGCTGGCGCAGCGTTCCGACGAAACCTTCCGCCTGAAAGCGGGCACGCTGTATCCGCTGCTCCACAGCCTGGAAGCGGAGGGCGCTGTCCGGAGCTATGTGCAGAATGCGGAGGGGAACCGGGAGCGCCGCTACTACCACCTGACGGAGCGGGGGCGAAAGCTGCTTCGCCAAAAAGAGGAGGAGTGGGACCGCTACTCCGCCGCGGTCAGCAAGATTCTGAAAGGGGGCGCAGGTTATGCAGCAGTCTGAACGATTCGGCAGCTATATCCGGGAGGTCTGCGGCCAGATCCGCTGGAAAAAGGCGCGGGCGCTGGCTGCGGAGGAGCTGGAAGCCCATCTGGAGGACCAGCGGGACGCCCTGCTGGCGGAAGGGGTTCCCCCGGAGGAGGCGGAGGAACGGGCGGTTCTGGAAATGGGGGACGGCGCCGCCGTGGGGCAGGCCCTGGACCGGGTCCACCGGCCCAGACCTCAGCCGCTGCTGCTCTGCCTGACCGGCGCGCTGCTGCTCCTTGGGATGCTGGGCAGCATTCTCCAGCCGGAAGCGGGAGCGGGGAGCCTGTGGCAGTATCCGGCGGCGGCCGGGGTGCTCCTCTGCTTCTACTTTCTGGATTTTACCTTTCTGGCAAAGCGGCCGCTGCTCTTTTACGGGCTGGCGGCAGCGCTGACGCTTCTGGCCTTTCACCTTTCCGCGGACAGCGGCCCTTTTCGCTTTATGAAGCTGGGGCCGCTGGAGGTCAACCTTGCCGTCCTTTCCATTCCCGTCCCTCTGGCCTGCGCGCTGCTGATTTATGCCATGCGCAGGAGAGGGATTCGGGGGATCCTGCTTTGCTGGGCGGGATTTCTCCCCTTACTGGCGGTGCTCTGCACGAGCCAGCCCTACGCGGGCGCGATTTCCGCCTTTGCCGTCTTTCTGGCGCTGCTCAGCTTTGCCGTGGCACGGGACTGGTTCGGCGTCCGGCGCGGGCAGGGGTTTGCCGCCGCGCTGCTCCCTGCGGCGGCGTGCGGCATCGCCGGCGGCGTTTTCTGGGTAGCAGAACACCGGTCCCTGCTGGACGGATGGCTGCATCCGGGAGGGGCCGGCTCTGGGTACCTGTTTTCAGTTCTTCGGGATGTTGCGGATAAGGCGCGGTTTTTCGGGCCCGGCCTGCCCACGGAGCGGACGGAGGCGCTGGAAGCCATTGCCGAACCAGGGCTGGAATTGCTGCCGGCTACGCTGCTGTATGAATACGGGTGGATTTTCCTGCTCGCCGTCGCTGCCCTGCTGGCGGCAGCCGCTGCTGCTGCGGTCCGGCGGGCAGTCCGGCAGGGCAGCATGCTGGGGAGCCTTGTGGCCCTTTCCGCCGTATTGGGGATGGTTTTTCAGGCGCTGTTCGCCCTGGCGGACAACCTGGGGTTTGGGCTGTTCGACAGCATCGGGATGCCCTTTTTCACCCAAAGCAGCGCCGTGCTGCTGATTAACGCGGCGGTTACGGGGCTGCTGCTGTCCGTATTCCGAAGCGGCAGCACATTCCGGGACCGGAAAACGGCTCAGCAGATCTGGAACAGGTAGAATTTTAAATAGTTCGTCTCCGGCACATTCCACAGAATCGGATGGTCCGGCGCCTGCTGGCGGGCCTCAATCTGGCGCAGGCGGACCCCGGCGTCCCGGGCCGCATCCCGGAGCATATCGACGAACAGCTCCTCGGTCATGAAGTGGGAGCAGGAGCAGGTGGCCAGATATCCGCCCAGGGGAAGCAGCTTCATGGCGCGGAGGTTGATCTCCTTGTATCCCCGGACGGCGCTCCGGACGGTTTTGCGGGATTTGGTGAAGGCGGGCGGGTCCAGAATGATAAAGTCATAGCTCTTGGCGGGGATGGTGGGGAGCAGGTCGAAAACATTGGCCGCCTGGAAGCTCATGCGCTCCTCCAGGCCGTTTCTCCGGGCGTTTTCCCGGGCCATGCGGACGGCGTCCTCGGAAATATCCACCGAGTGAACATGGGCCGCCCCGCCCATGGCGGCGTTCAGGCCGAAGGAACCGGTGTGGGTGAAGCAGTCCAGTACCCGCTTGCCCCGGCTCAGCCGCGCCACTGCCCGGCGGTTGTACTTCTGGTCCAGGAAAAAGCCGGTTTTCTGGCCGTTTTCAAAGTCCACCAGATAGCGGATGCCGTTTTCCGTGATTTCGGTGCAGGCCGTATCGGGGAGGGACTTTCCGGGCAGGGGGAAAAAGCCCTTCCCCTGCTCCATGCCCTCCAGTTCCCGGATGGCGGCGTCGTTTCGCTCGTAAATGCCGGAAATCTGCTGGCCGTCCTCCTCCAGAATCCGGACCAGCAGCGGGAACAGCAGGGGCTTCAGGCGCTCGATTCCCAAAGAAAGGGTCTGGGCGACCAGGATGTCGGAAAAACGGTCCACAGTCAGGCCCGGGAAGCTGTCCGCCTCGCCGAAAATCAGCCGGCAGCAGGACAAGTCCTCCCCCATCACCGTTTTGCGGTACTCCCAGGCGTGGCGGAGCCGCCGTTCCCAAAACGCCTCGTCAAAGCGGTCGTTGGCGTTGCGGGAAATGAGCCGGATGCGGATTTTGGAATGGCTGTTGTAAAAGCCGGTGCCCAGATAGGTGCGGCGGCCGCTGAAAACGTCCACAAGCTCCCCATCCCCGCAGGCGGGCGGCTCCAAAACCTCGGTGTCATAAATCCAGGGATGGCCGTTTTCCACGCTGCGCTCCGCTTTCTGGCTGACGTGGACAAAGGGGTAAGGGCGTTCTTGTTTCATATCAAATCCTCCATTATTTGACGGAAAGCCGTGTTGTCCACTCCATTGTACCACAAAACGGCGCATTTTAAAAGACCGCCCGCACTATTCCGCCATTTCCCGCAGCGCTTCCTCGTCCAGGCGGTAGGTTGTCCAGCCTTCCAGCGGACGGGCGCCCAGCCGTTTATAGAAGCGGACGCTGGGCTCGTTCCAGTCGAGGCAGGCCCATTCCAGCCGCCCGCAGCCGCGCTCCAGAGCAATCTGGGCCAGCCGCCGGAGGAAGAGCCGCCCGAACCCCCTCCCCCGGTAAGCCGGATGCACATACAAATCCTCCAGATAGACGCCGGCGCGGCCCTGGAAGGTGGAAAAATTGTGGAAGAAAAGGGCATATCCCACCGGCTGGCCGTTCAGCTCCCCGATGAGCACCTCGGCCCAGTGTTTTCGGAAGAGGCTTTCCCGCAGGGCATCCTCCGTCGCCGCGACTTCCTGTCCCAGCTGCTCATAATCCGCCAGTTCCTTCACGTAATACAGGATCAGGGGGACGTCCTCCTCCGTCGCCAAACGGAAGGAGATGTCGTCGTCGGCGGGGCCTTCCCTTTCCAGTCTGGTAGCGAAGCCCGCCGGCTGGTCCTGCATCCGTTCGTAGCAGTATTGAATAATCGCCTTGCGCTTTACCAGGCCGATAAAGCAGCCGCGGTCGTCCACCACCGGGACGAAATTCTGGTTCAGGGCCTTTTCAATGAGCATTTCCATAGTGGTGTCCACCCGGACCGGCTCGTTGCAGGTGCGGCGCGGAATTTCGTCGATGGGAATGGATTCCGCGCGGTGCATATCCAGGCCGCAGCGGTTTTTGACCTCCCAGAGCAGGTCGCCTTCTGTGATGGTTCCGGTATAGCGGCCCTCCCGGTCCAGGACCGGAATCGCGGAATAGCGGTGGAATTCCATTTTTTCCAGTGCCTGCCGCAGGGTGTAATCATCGTAAAGATATGCCGTATCGTTCTTCGGCGTTAAAAACAGCAAAATATTCATGTCCGTTCTCCTTGGGTGTTTTGATCGCAAAACAGATTTCTCTGCACTTCTATTATAGCACGCCTCCCGTTTTTTATGGTGAATTTTCTATGAATCTCTCTTTAAAAATAGCGCTTCCTGTTTGATTTTCACAAAATCGCGATTTTTCCGAAAAAAATCGAATTTTTTTGAAAAAAACACTTGCAATTTTCAATCAGCCATGCTATAATAATCAAGCAGTCGGGAAAACGACAGAAAACAAAATAAAGAACATGGGGGCGTAGCTCACCTGGGAGAGCGCTTGAATGGCATTCAAGAGGTAGTCGGTTCGATCCCGATCGTCTCCACCAAAAAGAAACTCACACAGTCAAAACTGTGTGAGTTTTGTTTACCCCATCGCCCAAAATATAACGAGGACGAATACCGAATTCAACGATTGACTCAAAGGGCCTGTGCAAATTTGCACAGGCCCTTTTCCATTTCTCCCGGCAAACGAAAGAATGCAGAAAAGTAAAATTTCAGAAGGAGGCGCAATATGGCAAATAAATTTTTTGAAGAGCTCTCCCGATGCTTCGGAACAAAAGGGATTGAATCCGCTAACTGCGAGGACAAGCGGCTGAATGTTTTTTTGCATGGGGAACCTGCCCTCTTTATTTCCCCCCAAAATGATATATTCCTACTGTCGGATCGCTGCGACGATCAGGAAGCCAACGACCTGTATTTTCAGGCAGCCGAAATTGCTGACGAAGTGTTCGAATATGTGGAAACCGTTCAAAGCACCCCCCTTCTTCATGCCAGCGGCGTAAAAGAGAATTTTCACCTGCTGGCGGATTTCGGCGGCGCGGTACTGGCGGGCCGGGAGCGAGAGAAAGGACTGGGCTATGAATTTGTAACATGGATTTGGGACTATAACCGAACTGGCGTCAGCCGCGGCCATTATTATAACGACAGCTTTCGGGAAGCAAAGCAGGACTTTGCCGTCCGTTCCGGGCTGATTTCCAAAGCACAGCAGTTTACACCGGAACAGCTTACCGAACTGTACCGGGCCACGGAGTTTTTCCTGGAGGAAGGCCCAGAACCGGACAGTAATCAGTTGAAATTCCTGCAGGAAGCGCGAAGAAAAATTGAATACGTTGTCCCGAACCTGACAGACCGGCTGGAGCAAGGTCAGGGGCAAAACATAAAAGAACCAAATTCCGAAATGCAGTTATAACTGAGAATGAACGGGGACCGCATCATCTGCGCAAGGCAGCATACAGCGGTCCCCGTTTTTTGTTTGGAGGAAAAAGTATGGCTAAGTATTTCGCGCAGGATACCCCGCAAGCCGGATTAGAGCGTATGATGATGACCGTCCCCGGATTTAAACCGCGGGGCGGCGGAACGATGATCCTCAACCGGTTCCATTACAGGCCGGAAGATGTGGACTGCCGGAATTGCCTGCACAGCAATGTGCAGATCTGTATTCTTTCCGTGTGCCCATATATATCGCGGAACGGCTGGAGGCGGGATGTATCAGCTTCCAAGAGCTGGTAGAGGAATCTTTCCGTGACATTCCCCATACGAGGCTGAAAAACCGGATAGACGCAGTAACCACATGGAAGGGACTGTCCCGGGCCGCCCTTCAGAGAATCGCAGACCGGCATCTGGAAGCCTACTGCCCCGGCTGGCTTGCTGCTGTGTATCTTCTGGCATCCAGCGAACACCTCTGGAAACTGGCCGTTTCTGCCATCACCCCCGGCTCCATTGCCTTTTCCAAAATCTCGCTGAAAGGCATCAGCACGGATGACTATCCCCTATTTCGGGCGGCAAAAGGGCTGTACAACGGAAGTTTTCTGGTCTCCGCATCGGAATTGGCGGACAAGGAACTGGTGGATGACTCCGTGTTTCGGGACATTCTCTGCGCGGCATTGATCGCCCGCTATGGGAAAGCAGTTATTTCTCTGGCAAAGGAGGCAGTGCAATGAGCTATATAATCCAGGCTGTCCTGAGCAACGCCGGACACCCGGAATACGGACAGGTCACCGTTCCATTTCCCATTCCCAACGAGGAATATGACCGTAATATAGAACTGCTTTCGGCATTGGGTATCGGGGACGCGGTAAACCGGGACTGCAAGGTGGACGGGCTTGACAGTTACTATACCGTCCTTAAACGCATGGTTGGCACAGTTGTCACCGTTGACGAGCTGGACTATCTGGCCAAACGGCTGGACAGCTTCTCCTTTGGCGAAGACGCCCAGTTCCAGGCTATGGCAGTAAAGTTGGGGGTCAGCAATATCACCGACTTCATTAACCTGACCTTCTGCTGCCAGCAGGCCACAGTCATCACCGATTTTTCCGATCTGGAGCAGATTGGGAAAAATCACTATCTGACCTTAAACGGCGGCAGCGCAAGCCTGGAAGAACTGGAAAAAATAAACGGACGTCAAACTGCTCTGGCGCTGATTCTCAATGAAACCGGCTGCGTTACCCCCTATGGCGTGGTTTATGACAATGGCATGGAGCTGGAACCGCTATATAACGGGAGGCAATTCCCCGGATATCTGTATGATGAGCACCTTCTGGTCATAAAAGTTGAATCCGACGGTTTGCCGGATGATCAGCAAAATCCGGAATACCTCTACCTTCCCGCATCCGACCAGCAAATAGAACGGACGCTCCTCCGGACCGGCAACCAGCAAACTGGCCCCATGAAAGAACTGCCGCTGTCGGTTGAGATCGATAATATGCCGGACGGAGTAACCTCCGCGCTGTATTGGGGGGACGAAACGCTGAAGGAACTCAATAAATTCTGCCATGCCATTGGGAAACTGGACCAAACGGAAAAGAAGAAGCTGGAGGCTGTGATACTGCTGGCCAGGCCGTCCACTACCGGTGATGTCTGCCAATTGGCTGATAATCTGGATTTATTCGACTTTGTTCCAGATGTTCATACGCCGGAAGAGTTGGGAAGGTATCTGATCCAGGAATCCGGAAGATTTGACTATGATGAAAATCTGGATGATTTCTATGACTACATCGGATACGGCAAATGCCGTATCAAAGAGGACAGTGGGTGCTTCAACACCTGCGGCTATGTGGCGTACCGCGGGATCACGCCGCTGGATGAACTGCTGGAAAACTCACCGGCAGCCTGCGGGGAGTTCACGATGGGAGGAATGTAAAATGCTCATGCTGACATTAAGCCGCGGCAAAGGACAGGAATCTATCCGCCTGCGTCTGCCTTCCGGTCCCGGTGAAGCCGAAAAGGCGCTGGCTCTGCTGGAAAATGGCGGCTCCCATACCGTCATCCGGGATGTGGAGAGCAATGTGCCGAACCTTGACTACCGTCTGTACGATATCCATCTGGAGGATCAGGAACAGTTCCAGAAACTGCAGCGGCTGGCGGAAAGCCTGGACGAAATCCTGTCGGTCTTAGTAGTGAGGGGGTAAAACTCCCCCCATACAGAATCTTGAAAATTGAATATCCGGTGATCTGAATACTTTCCTGACGGGGCCTTTGGAAAAAGGCAAGCGGAGCTGGAGGATGCGCCAAGACCACCTGTAGAGGAATGGTGGGCTGAAAACGAAGACACGAATTTATTTCGTTCGGTTTTATCAGTCTGCCCTGGCTCCTCTATCAATGACGGCCAAATAAGGTGCCAAGCGG
>DVFM01000022.1 GCA_018713245.1 Candidatus Merdivicinus intestinavium | reverse complement strand
TCTTTTTCGGTTGGATCAGGGGGTGACAGTAATGGAACAGGCTTCCTGTTTCGCGACTCAAAAAAGCCCGCGAACCCCGATAAAACCTAAGAAAAAAGTGAACGACAGTAAAATCGTTCACTCTAGTTGGTTGCGGAGATAGGATTTGAACCTATGACCTTCGGGTTATGAGCCCGACGAGCTACCGAGCTGCTCCACTCCGCGATATGAAGTTATCTGCTCTTCAGAGCTTTTTTATTATAGCACACCTGCGCGGATTTGTCAACACCTTTTTGAAAAAATCTGCCCGGCAAATTTACCGGGCAGATTTTAACGCTTAGTCCTGGTATTCGTAGCCCAGCTTCAGCGCCTTCAGGTTCGCATCCAGCAGATGCGCTTTCTTGGCGGGGACGCATTTTTTCATGGCCTCGCACAGCACCTCAAAGGTGGTGAACTGAGTCTCCCGCAGCACCTTGCCCAGCATGATGATGTTGGCCAGGCCGTCCAGGCCCTCATCCTTGGCCATCTGGGTGCAGGGGATATAATACGCCTCAATGTCCGTACGGGTGCATTTGGCGCTGATGAGCGCGCTGTCGATAAACATCTTTCCGCCGGGCTGTACCGCGTCCACAAACTTGTCGTAGGAGGGCGCGTTGAGCACTACCAGCGTCTCCGGCTCCAGCACCAGCGGGCAGCCGATGGGCTCGTCGTCGATGCAGACCGAGCAGTTGGCGGTGCCGCCCCGCATTTCCGGGCCGTAGGACGGCAGCCAGGAAACCTGCTTGTTCTCCACCATGGCGGTGTAGGCCGCTACCTTGCCCATAAACAGAACGCCCTGCCCGCCGAATCCGGCAATCAGCATGTTGAGAATCATTTCACATGCACTCCCTTCTCGGTTTCATCCTTGTAAACGCCCAGCGGGTAATAGGGGATCATGTTGTCGTCGATCCACTTGAGGGCCTCCACCGGCGTCATGCCCCAGTTGGTGGGGCAGGCGGAGATGACTTCCACAATGGAGAAGCCTTTCTTCTCCATCTGGGCCTTCAACGCCTTTTTAATGGCCGCTTTGGCCTTGCGGACGTTGGGGACATTATTAACGGCCACACGCTCGGCGTAAGCCACGCCGCTTAAGGTGGACAGCATCTCGCACACCCGGACCGGGAAGCCGGAATAATTGACGTCGCGGCCGTAGGGGGTGGTCTGGGTCACCTGGCCCGGCAGGGTGGTGGGGGCCATCTGGCCGCCGGTCATGCCGTAGATCGCGTTGTTGACAAAGATGACGGTGATATTCTCGCCGCGGGTCGCAGAGTGAACGGTTTCCGCGGTGCCGATGGCGGCCAGGTCGCCGTCGCCCTGATAGGTAAAGACGATGTTGTCCGGGCGGGCGCGCTTGATGCCGGTGGCAACCGCCGGCGCGCGGCCGTGGGGGGCCTCCACCATGTCGCAGTTAAAGTAATCATACGCCATAACGGCGCAGCCAACCGGCGCAACGCCGATGGCGTCCCCCAGAACGCCCAGCTCCTCCAGGCTTTCCGCCACCAGGCGGTGAATGATGCCGTGGGTGCACCCAGGGCAGTAATGGGTCTCCTTATCGGTCAGGCCCTTGGTTTTCTGAAACACGATTGCCATGATTAGTTGGCACCTCCCGCCATTTTTTTGATTTCCGCCAGCACTTCAGCCGGGCTGGGGATGACGCCGCCGGTGCGGCCGAAGAATCCCACCGGGCAGGTCCCGTTGACCGCCAGGCGGACATCCTCTACCATCTGCCCCATGCTCATCTCCACGCAGAGCATGGACTTCACTTTGGGGCCGTAGGAAGCGATTTCCTTGGTGGGGAAGGGCCACAGGGTGATGGGCCGCAGCAGGCCGACTTTGATGCCTTCCGCCCGGGCCTTGACCACCGCGCTCTTGACCACGCGGGCCATGGCGCCGTAAGCGCAGACGGCGTATTCGGCGTCCTCCATCTGATATTCTTCGATCATGACTTCCTTTTCCTGAACCACCGCATACCGCTCAAAACGGGCTTTGACGGTGTCCTCCAGCTCCTTGGGCTGAAGGTAAAGGGAGTTGACGATGTTGGGCTTGCGCTCGCCCTTGGTGCCGGTCAGGGCCCAGGGTTTTTCGTGAACGACGGGTTCGGTTTCCGGGAATTCCACCGGCTCCATCATCTGGCCCAGCATACCGTCGGCCAGGAGCATAGCCGGCATCCGGTAGGTTTCCGCCAGGTCAAACGCCTTGCCCACCAGGTTGACAATTTCCTGCACCGACGCGGGGGCGAATACCAGCACCTGCCCGTCGCCGTGTCCGGGGGCCTTCGTCGCTTCCCAGTAGTCCGCCTGGGAGGGCTGAATGCCGCCTAAGCCCGGGCCGCCCCGCATGACGTTGACAATCAGGCAGGGGAGATCGGAACCAATAATGTAAGAGATCCCTTCGCCTTTCAGGCTGATTCCGGGCGAGGAGGAGGAGGTCATGGCGCGGGCGCCGGCAGAGGCGCAGCCCAGGACCATATTGATGGCGGCAATTTCGCTCTCCGCCTGAAGGTATGTACCGCCGATTTTGGGCATCCGCTTGGCCATATAGGCCGCAACCTCGGTCTGGGGGGTAATGGGATAGCCGAAGAAATGGCGGCATCCGCTGCGGATGGCCGCTTCCGCCAGGGCTTCATTCCCCTTCATCAAAAATTTTTCTGCCATGGTATCGATTCATTCCTTCCCTGTTTATTTTTCTACCGTAATGACGCAGTCCGGGCACATGGTGGCGCACATGGCGCAGCCGATGCAGGCTTCCGGCTTCACCGGCTCTGCCGGGTTATACCCCTTGCGGTTGAGCTTGCCCTTGTCCAGAGCGAGAACCTGTTTGGGGCAGACGGAAACGCAGAGGCCGCATCCTTTGCAGCGGTCCTGGTTGATGGTTACTTTTGCCATAAAGGTCCTTCCTTTCCTGAATGGGAGCCGCCGTTACGGTTCCCAGATTTTTTTTACATAAATATCGACGGGATACCCCTCCGGCACGGAAAGTTTCCCCAGCCGCCGGTCGTAAGCCGTCGCCCGCAGCGGGACCCCGGCCAGCCGGGCCACTTCCCCGGCAAAGGCGGCGGAACGCTCCACCTCCGCGGCCGTCGTTTCCCCGCCCAGGTTGGAGTTGTTGAGCACCCCGGTGGGGGAAAGCCGCGAAACCGCCGCGATGTCCCGCAGGACCTCCAGCGCTTCGTCCGGCGTCGCCGTCAGGTACCGGTACCGGTTGACCACATAAAACAGATCGTATTCCTGCGCGGAAATGGCGGGCGCGTATCTTCCCAGGGCAATCGCCCCGGCGTCGTCTCCGCCCACATCCAGAATGACGCAGTCCTCCCCGCTGTTCAGCACCGCATCCACAGCGCCGGTCAGCGCCGGGATATCCAGGTTGGAATTGGCGTACATGGGCACGATCACCCGAATCCCGTTATTCTCCAGCATCTCCGAAAAATCCGCCGTGCGAAAGTAGGGATTGACAATATCCAGGTCCACAATGGCGACGGATTTCCCCTCTTTTTTCGCGTCCAGCGCCAGGTTAACCGCCAGATTGGTTTTACCGCTGCCGTAATGGCCGGTAATCAGGTTGATCTTCCTTTTGAGTTCCATTCTCATCCTCCTGCCTTTCGCGGGTTAACTCTTATTTTACCACATTTTCCGCCGGAATAGAAGAGCTTTTTTCAATTTTGGCTGCTGAAATTATTGGTATATATTCAATTATTTTGCACATATTTACAAATTCCGCATTTTATTTCATTACAAAGCGGCATTCGCGCAATTTTATCCGTGCCTGAAAAACGGAAACCCCGCCGTACCCGGCGGGGCTTTTCCACAATAAAGTTCAGCTGATTTTAAACTCGCCGCCCTGGAGCTTCATGCGGATCTTATCCGCGATCATGGCGATAAACTCGGAGTTGGTCGGTTTGCCGCGGCTGTTCTGGATGGTGTAGCCGAAATAGGAATTGAGCACATCCACATCGCCCCGGTCCCAGGCAACTTCGATGGCGTGGCGCACCGCGCGTTCCACCCGGGAAGCCGTTGTGCCAAACCGTTTGGCGATCATCGGGTACAGCTGCTTTGTCACCGAATTGATCAGCCCGATATCCTGCACGGTCAGCAAAATCCCCTCCCGCAGATAATGATACCCCTTAATGTGGGCGGGGACGCCGATCTGGTGGATGATTTCCGTTATCATAACCTCCAGGTCGTGCTGTGTGTAAACATTTTTGGCGCTCTCGCGCCGCAGCCCGCTGTCGACTCCCAGCATCATGGCGATGCGGTCGTACAAATCCTCCATCTCGAACGGCTCCAGCATAAAGAAGCAATTGGGCGTCTGCATAATCTGACGCACAATCAAGGCGTTCTCAAAAGGGGATGTGACAATAAACGCGGGCGTATCGCCTCGCTCCCGGCAGGCCCGGATCACACCCAGCGCGTCTCCCCGCACCATCAGGGCGTTCACCACCACCAGATCCGGTTTTTCCGAAGAAATTGCGGACAGGATTTCCTTCCCGTCTCGCTTCTGGAGCAACACCTCAAACCCTTTTTCCCTTAAAGAATTTTTACAGATTACTCCAAAATCGGCGGAATCATCGCCGATCAGGACTTTTCTTCTGAAGTCCAAACAACTTTCCTCCTTTATTGTGGTTTATTCATATTTTAGCACAGATTTACCATCGTTTCAACATTTTTAATGCACAAATTACCGCCCTAATTTCATGAACAATTTTAGCCTCGGATGGCGGAAAACGTCAATCGGAAGCATTTTGCATAATATTTTGCATTTTTGTGCAATTATCGAGCATGTTTTCTGCAAAAATCCCATATCCCCGTGTCGGATCGTTTACAAAAACATGGGTGACAGCCCCTGCCAGCTTCCCGTTCTGGAGGATCGGGCTGCCGCTCATCCCCTGGACGATGCCGCCGGTTGCGTCCAGCAATTCCGGGTCGGTCACATGGATCACCATGTTCTTGGTGGGCGTCTCGTCCCCGATATTGACTTCCTCAATAACAATGTCGTAAAGCTGCGGCCCGCCGCCGTCCACCGTCGCCAGGACCTGGGCCGGCCCTTCGGTCACATCCTGGCGGAAGCAGAGGGGGACGGCTTCGGCGGAGGACGGGCTGCTGTAGAGGACGCCGTAAATGCCGGTTTCATTATTCAGATAGAGCTGCCCGACGGCAGTGGCGGACAGGAAGCTGCCCTCCAGCTCCCCCGGCGCGCCCTTTTCCCCTTTTTTCACCCCGCTGATGTGCACCGGCACCACCTCGCCGCTGGAAAGGGGCATGGGTTCGCCGGTGTCCACATCGCAGACCGCATGGCCCAGCCCGCCGAACATCCCGGTGGCAGGGTCGTAAAAGGTAACGGTCCCGATGCCGGCGGAGGAATCCCGCACCCAGATGCCGCAGCGGTATTCGCCGTCGCCGACGCTTTTCACCGGTACAACAGAGCACCAGAGCTCGCTTCCGTCGCGCAGGACGCAGAAGTCCATGGGTTCGCCGCCGCTTTCCCGGACAAGCCGGGTCAGTTCCCGGTTGGAGGAGACTTCCTCCCCGTCCACCGAAAGGATGATGTCCCCCTGCTCCAGTCCGGCCGAGTCGGCGGGGTAGGCGGTCCCGTCAAAAGTCTCCACCGGGTTCAGCCCCACGATGACCACCCCGTCGGTGAGCATTTTCAGCCCGAATGGCGTGCCGCAGGGAACCACGTAGGTTTCCTCCACCTGGTTTAAGTAGGTGCTTTTGACCGGGATCACCCCAAAGAGACTGAGTTCCGCCTCCCGCGACAGGGAAAAGCTGGTTCCGGCCTGCTGTTCGCCGCCGGACCCTGTCTCCACCTCGATCTGGCGGTACTGGGTCATGGAAAAGCTGCCCGGGTCGCTGACGTAAAACCGATCCGGTATTTCAAAATTCAGATATGTGACATAGCTCATAACGGCCGCCACCGTTACAAAAACGAAAAGCGACAGCGTCTGAATCGCTCTGCGCACGTTCCTTCC
>DVFM01000021.1 GCA_018713245.1 Candidatus Merdivicinus intestinavium | reverse complement strand
TTTTTTTGAAAAAAAAAGAATTTTTTCTCGTCAAAATCCTTGATTTTACGACCTGCCTGTTATATAATAAATCTATCGAATGGAAACGGAAAGGAGCGCTTGCTTTGGACTGGAAAAAAGCGGTGCGCATCGGCGCGAGCGTCCTGCTGACGCTGCTGATACTTTGTTCGCTTGTCGGGATGATCCTGTTGGGAGTCGGCGTGCACAATGCGGACCGGACGGGGACCTTTAACCTCTTTGGCCGCAGCTATCACCTCAACAAGAGCGCCGACATGGAACCGGACATTATGGAAAACGATCTGATCGTGATCCGCCACACGGATTTTTCGGATATTCAGCCGGGGGATTACATCGCCTTTTATTACACGGACCCCGCGGCGGCAGATGAGGAGCATCTGATGGTCCGCCGGGTGGAATCGGTGGACGGGCTTTCCTACCGGGTGGCGGACACGGCGGGAAACGTGCTGGAGCTGTCGGCGGAGAACTGCCGCTTCCTGGGAGAAGCGACTTCCCGCAGCGCCTTTTTGGGAACGGCGGTCACCTTTTTGCAGACGGAGGACGGGCAGATGATTTTTGCGGGCTGGACGGCCGGCATCGCGATTTTCCTGCTGGGGCTGACCATCCTTGTCCACGTGCTGTGGAAGATGGTGGGAGCGCAGAAGCGTTCCGGGCCGTCGGACGGCATTACAGGCGAGGTCCTGCAATTTGACGACCCCATCGAAATCCCCAAACGCTGAAAGTCTGCCGGGCCTTGGCGCCCGGCATTTTTATGCAGTCTAATCAAACGGCGCCTGAGGCGCAGGAAGGAGTCAAAATGGGAAAAAATCTGCTGGTTGCACAGTCCGGCGGGCCGAGTGCGGCAATCAATGCGACGCTGGCGGGGGTTATTGCCGCCGCCAGGGAGGAGGAAGGGATTGGCCGGATCTACGGCGGCATTCACGGCGTGGAGGGCATCCAGGCCGGACGCCTGGCGGACCTGACGGATTTTCAGGAGCTGGAAAAGCTGAAGGCCACCCCGGCCATGGCGCTGGGTTCCTGCCGGTGCAAGCTCCCCCCCGCAGACCAGCGGGACGCGGCAATCTACCAAAATCTCCGGCGGGTATTTCGGGAATATGACATCGGCTATTTCCTCTATATCGGCGGCAACGACAGCATGGACACCGTCTGCAAGCTGGCTCATCATTTTGCCGGAGAGCCGAACGCGCCGGTGTTTATGGGGGTCCCAAAAACCATCGATAACGACCTGCCGCTGACCGACCACACCCCGGGCTACGGCAGCGCGGCCAAGTATCTGGCCATCACCATGAATGAGATTATTCAGGACACGGCCATTTACGCCGTCCCCGCCGTGACCATTGTGGAAATCATGGGCCGCAACGCCGGGTGGCTGACGCTGGCGGCGGGGCTTCCCCGCTTCACCGGCGGGACCAAGCCGGATATTATCGCCCTGCCCGAGGTTCCCTTTGACGAGGAGGATTTCCTGCGCCAGGTGCGGGATACCCTCCGTCATTCCCCGAATGTAGTGGCCGCGGTGAGCGAGGGAATCCGGGACAGAAACGGCGACTATGTGGGAAGCAGCGCCAAGAGCGGCGCGGTGGACACCTTCGGGCACGCCTATCTGAGCGGCGTCGGCAAGTATCTGGAAGGGCTGGTGAAGCGGGAAATCGGCTGCAAGGTGCGGTCCATCGAGCTGAACCTGATGCAGCGCTGCTC
This sequence comes from Candidatus Merdivicinus intestinavium, assembly GCA_018713245.1. Classification (GTDB taxonomy): domain Bacteria; phylum Bacillota; class Clostridia; order Oscillospirales; family Ruminococcaceae; genus Merdivicinus; species Merdivicinus intestinavium. The sequence continues at coordinate 2,363 of DVFM01000021.1, read as the reverse complement.
GGCCCATCTGGCCTCGCTGGCGGACATTGAGGAGGCTTTCGCCATCGGCCGCGCGGGAGTTGCGGCGGCAGTCCGCGGGGAAACCGGCCGGATGGTAGCGGTGGAGCGGCTGGCGGACAGCCCCTATGCGGTGCGGCTGCGGACGGTGGCCATTGAAGAGGTGGCCAACCTGGAGCAGCTGGTGCCGGAAAAATGGCGGAACCTGGAAAATCACAAGGTCCACCGGGAGATCTGCGACTATATCCTGCCGCTGATTCAGGGGGAAGTGCCTCAGTTCCGCAACGAGTTTGGTCTGAACGATTACATCAGCTTCTTAAACTGAATGGTCTTTTGCATACAGCGGGCCGGTATCTTTGCGATACCGGCCCGTTTCGTTTCAGGGGAAGGCGGCTGTTTTATTTTGCCGCGGGTTCCTCCCACTGCCCCTGCGTGTAGGTCGGGTCCACCATGTCGCTGATACCGGCCAGCAGCATGAGAATCCCCTGCACCCGGTGGGGCTGGATGACATAAACGCCTTTGCCCTCGTTCTTTTTGTCCTCCGTAATCAGGTCCGCCGCCAGCAGGGGCTTCAGGTGGTGGTAAACCTGGCCGGTGGAATTGTAGCCGCACTCCTCAACCAGTTGGGCGACGGTCATGGGCTTCTTTAAAATCGAAAGGAGGATGCCCAGCCGGTCGCGGCTGCCGATGCAGGCCAAAACCTTTTCCGCCGTGTGGTCGGAAATCAGCGCCAGGAGCTGGTCGGCGCTGACGTCGTTCCGGACCCAGCTGGACTGCCGCTCGCCGGAGGCAAATACCCCCAGATAGGTGATGCGCCCGGTGTCGCCGCTGTTGCCGCAGTTGTTCTCCAGCCGGTCCATAATGGTCATAATCGAAGGGTCCGGGTACATTTCCTTCATTTTTTGGACATGCCCTACCCGTTCCACAGCGTCTGCCCGGCCGGAAGGTTCTTCCTGCTTTTGGGGCAGGAGCAGCGCTTTGATCTCTGCCAGTTCCCGCTTCAATTCGTCAATTTCCATTCCGTAATCGCGTTCCATGTGCTTCACCTCATTTTGTAAATTCGGAAATCCGTATTTATATAATAACACACGTGAAGCGGAATGTCAATACGTTTTTTCGTAATTACGAAAATGTTTATATTTTGCATTCAAAAGAGAAACAGACGCCAGACATCGCCGTCTGCCAGCCAGGCGCCGCCGGGATACGGCGACGCGCCGCCGTAAAGGGTGGGGACAATCTCCCGGCCCGTTTCATCGATTACGCCCCATTTCCCCTCCCTGCAGACCGGCGCATAGCCGCCCGTCAGACTGTATGCGGCGCAAGGGGAAATTTCCCGGTACTCGCGGGTGTTTTCATCGAAGGCCCATTGGGAGTCCCAGCAGGCGTCGTAGACAAAATCCGTCACCAAATTCCCTTCCGCGTCCAGATAAGCCCATTTCCCGTCTTTGCAGACAGGGGCCAGCTTTTCGCCGTTGAACCAGCCCACCCGGTCAAACTCCATCCCTTCCGCCAGCAGGTTCCCGGCGGCGTCGGAAAAATTCCAATGGCCGAAAGGCGCGCTGAGGTTGGGATTTTCCCTCCCCGGCTCCAGCGGGCCCGCCGGCCGGAACACCGGGAAAGCCGGCTGGTCGGGGGCCGTTCCGGAAAAGGGGTCCATGGAAAAGCTGCCCTTGCCGGCGGTGCAGACCTGGATGCCGCCCCCGTCTGCCGGGCTCCTGTAGGCGATACAGGCGCTCTCGTGGCCGGGGCAGATTTCGCGGCCGGTCAGCGTTTTCAGCCGTTCCTCCGTCCGCAGGTCCGGCGGGGAATACCCTTCGGCAATCCAGTGGCCTTCCCCGCACAGCCGGAAGGGGAAATCGGCCAGGCAGGGCAAAATTTCCTCGCCGGTTTCGTCCAGAAGCCCCCATCGGCCCAATTTTTTTACCGAATAAAGGGAGCCGTCCCCGCACTGCATCCGGTGGGGGACATACCGGGTTTCGATGAGCGCCGGGACCATCCCATCGCAGACAAATTCCCGTCCGTCCGCCGGCTCCAGGAGGGCGAACAGGGAACCGTCCGCCGGGGGAATTCCCTCTGCTGCGGGGGATTCGGCGGCATCACGCTCAGAGGCCGGCGCTTCGGCCGGACCGCAGGCGGCCAGCAGAAGGAGCGCGGATAAAATGGGCAGCAGGCGTTTCATAACAGCACCTTCTTCGCTTTTTCTGCATCATAGCATAAAAACCGCGGAGGGTCAATGCCGTTGGTGTCAGGAATGATTTTTTATTTCCTGAAATTTCCGCCGTTTCCCGAAAAGAAAAAAATCCCGCTGATAAATTTCCGAAAACCGCGCATAGTAACAGTGGATTTTCTGAAAAAAGGGGGAAGGA
>DVFM01000020.1 GCA_018713245.1 Candidatus Merdivicinus intestinavium | reverse complement strand
TGGGAGAACTGGATGGGGGTGGCGTCCTGAAGGTGGGTGCGTCCGCTCTTGACCACGCCGCGGTTTTCTTCTTCCAGACGGCGGAAGGTGTCAACCAGCAGGTCGATGGCGGGGAACAGCTTATCTTCAATTGCCAGCACTGCCGAGATATGCATTGCCGTGGGGAACGTATCGTTGGAGGACTGGCTCATATTGATGTCGTCGTTGGGGTGCAGCAGCTTTTTGCCGGCGATTTCATTGCCGCGGTTGGCAATGACTTCGTTGGCGTTCATGTTGGACTGGGTGCCGCTGCCGGTCTGCCAGACCACCAGAGGAAAATGGTCGTTCAAAGAGCCGCTGATGACCTCATCGCAGGCTCTGGAGATGGCGTCCAGCTTTTCAGCGGTCATTTTTTCCGGCTTCAGCGCATGGTTCGCCCGGGCGGCGGCTTTTTTCAGGATGCCGAACGCATGGGTGATTTCCCGGGGCATGGTTTCGATTCCGACGCCGATGAGGAAATTTTCGTGGCTGCGCTCAGTCTGGGCTGCCCAATACTTATCGGCGGGGACCTTTACCTCGCCCATGGAATCATGTTCGATTCTGTATTCCTGTTTTCCGTTCTCCATCTCTACCTCTCTCTTTCTACAATAATATATACCGAATATTTGCTTGCGCGCAAAATCCGCAACCGGCGAAAGGGGCGGCAATGAGCCGCCCGTTTTCCGGTCGCACGTTTTGTCAGATCTGGATGTCTTTCAGGACGGCTTTCAGGCTGTCGGCGCTCTTGTGGAGCAGAGCGGTTTCCTCGTCGGTCAGCGGGATCATCAGTTTGCCGGCCAGACCGCCCGCGCCCACGATGCTCAGGGTGCTCAGGCAGACGTCCTCGATGCCGTATTCGCCGTGCATCATGCTGGAAACGGTCATGGTGGTGTCGGCGTCGCTGAAGATGCATTTGCAGATGTGGCAGACAGAAACCGCGACCGCATAGAAAGTAGCGCCTTTGCGCTCAATGATCTTGCCGCCGGATTTGCGGATGTAGTTTTCCACGTCGCTGTGGACCAGTTTGGGAATTACGGTGCCTTTTTCGGTCAGGCAGTCGCTGTACTGGTCGATGGGAATGTTGGAAATGTTGCCGATGGACCACGGAACGAAGGAGGTGTCGCCGTGCTCGCCGAATACATAAGCGTGAACGTTCTGCTGGTTGATGGAGAAGTATTCCGCCAGACGGGCGCGCAGACGGGCGGTGTCCAGAATGGTGCCGGAACCGATGATCTGTTTTTCCGGCAGGCCGGAGACTTTGGTGAACACATAGGTGAGGATGTCAACCGGGTTGCTGACGATGATGTACACCGCGTTGGGGGCGTATTTCGTGATTTCCGGCACGATGGACTTGGTGATGTTGACGTTGACCTGCGCCAGCTCCAGACGGGACTGTCCGGGCTTCCGGGCGACGCCGGAGGTCAGGATCACGATGTCGGAATCCTGCGCGTCGGCATAGCTGCCGGCGTAGATGGAAATCGGGGGACAGAAGGAAACGCCCTGCCGGATGTCGAGGGCCTCGCCCAGGGATTTGGATTCATTGATGTCGATCATGACCACTTCGGTGGCAATGCCGTTTACCGCCATAGTGTACGCAATGGTCGAGCCAACGCTGCCAGCGCCGATGATAGTTACTTTTTTACCCATTTCTCTTTCCTCCAATTTTCGTTTCAGTTTGACGGCCGATGAAATCTGATTCTTCCGGGAAGCCGTTTTGGGTTTTCAGGTGATAGGAGAGCAGTGCCAGAGAAGACGCCATGTTTTCCCGCTGGACCAGCACTCCGGGCGGAACCTGGAGATGCACGGGGGCAAAGTTCCAAATCGCCCGCACCCCGCCGTTAACCAGCGCGTCGCAGCAGTCCTGCGCCGCCGCCGCCGGCACGGTGAGCACGCCAATCTGAATCCCGCTTTCCCGGCAGTAGCCGGACAGTGCTTCTGTCGGCAGAATCGGCCTTTGGTCCACGGTGCTGCCTATTAACGCCCGGTTCACGTCAAAGGCGGCGACAATGTGGAGCCCGTAGTCCGCAAAGCCGGAATAGGAGAGCAGGGCAAGGCCGAGATTCCCCACGCCGACCAAAACGGCGCGGTGATAAATGCCGTACCCCAGGAAATGCTCCAGGTCCTTGACCAGCTCGGGAACAGAGTACCCGAATTTCGGCCTCCCGGCATTGCTGACCGAGGCGAGGTCCTTCCGCACCTGCACCTCTCCCAGTCCCAGCCCGGCCGCGATGGCCGCCGCAGAAATATTCGGCGGGCTGCCTTCGGGCAGGTTCTTCAGGTAAGACAGGTAGGTGGGAAGCCTTTGCAGGGTCAGCCGGGAAATGCAGCTGGAAGCCATGAGCACACTCCTTTCCGTCCGCACACTCCGTCTGCGCCTGTCCCGCCGTGCCGTTTCGGTGCGGAGCCTCCTTTTTATCGATAAATAAATATCGATAAAAGAGCGGAAAAGCCCCAATCCCTTTTAAAGCCCTCAGCGCGCCCTAAAAAGGTGGTCCAAAAGTCCATTGAGACAGGCGTATGGAACTCCGTACATCTATACTATATCATAGATTCTTCCGAATGAAAAGTGTCTTTTAGAAAAAACTACATAGAAAATGAAAAAGAATGTAGGAATCCCGTCGTTTTTGTCGAATCTTTCACAATCTTTTTGTAAGGAGTGGAAAATGCCGAAAAATGCCGGTCTCAGATGCCGCCGGCTTTGCCCCCGCAAAATGAAATACAAATTTCCCGCCGAATCCGTCCGCCTTTTCGGGCATCCTGATTACCGGTGCCGTCCGGCGGACAAACGGCGTCCGGCTTTGCCCTTTTGAAAAAATCCTGTACAGAAAATTCGGAAAAACAGAAAAAAGTCTTTCCAAACACGCAAAAAGTAGTATAATAAATAGTGGAAAGAATTTGCAGAAACTGTCCGGCCCATCATTCCGGCACATAAAGGAGCGACCGCCATGCCCAGAGTTCACCAGCACCCCAAACGCACCATCATTGCCTACCTTCTGCTGATTACTGCAACTTTGGGCGTGCTGGCGTATGTGGCTTGGCTGCATATCACCTCGCAGTATACAATGGAGCTCCCTTTTTCCCAGCCGGAGGAGCTTTCCACCCAGGAGGAGATTTCGGCGGAGCCGGAGGAGGACGCCTTTCTGCGCATCGAGCCGGTGGAATTTGAAGGGCTGGACCCCTCAAAGCCCATGGTGGCGCTGAGCTTTGACGATGCCGTGACGGGAATTACCGGCGATTATCTGGCGATTTTGGAGGAATACGGCTGCGAGGCGACTTTTTTCGTGGTGGGTTACCTGGCGGAGAAACAGCCGGACATTTTCCGGCTGCTGGCGGACAGCGGAATGGAGCTCGGGAACCACAGCTACAGCCATGAGCAGCTGGTGGGGCTCAGTGTGGAGCGCGCGGCGGAGCAGTTTGACGCATGCAGCGCGCTGATGACGGGCCTGGCCGGGGAGGAGGCAGCGCCGGTTCTGGCCCGTCCGCCCTACGACCGGGTGGACGGCAGGGTATTGGAAGCGTCCGCCGTTCCGGTGGTTCTGTACAGCCTGGACGCCCGGGACGCCGATGCCGAGACGGCGGAGGAGATTTGCGGCAGGGTAATGGGCAGCGTAACAGACGGCGACATTATCCGCCTCCACGACGGCTGCACGCAGACGGTCGAAGCCCTGCCGTCCCTGCTGGAAGCGCTGCGGGAGGCGGGGTATCAGGTGACCACCGTAGGGAAGCTCTTTGCCTCCCACGGCTATGGCTTAAAATCCGGTTTCCGATACACCAGGCTGCCGGAGGAAAAGGGCCCGTAACCGGGCGGATAGGAAAAACGGCGTCCTTCCGGGAGGGCGCCGTTTCTGCGTTCAATATAAATCCTTAATCAGGGGACGCGCTTTGTTCAGGAGCTGCTTGTCGTTGTCATAGGTGAGGAAGGAATGCGCCAGATTGATTTCCACCCACTTAATCTGTGCGATTTCCTCTTCCTGCGGAACATAGTTGAAGTTTTTCGCTTTGGCCAGGAAGTAGATCACATCTTTCGTGGTATCCCGTTTGGGGGAGTAGGAGACGACCTCCCGAAAAGCGGTGTTCAATTCCACGTCGATTCCGGTTTCTTCCTTAATTTCCCGGATGGCGGTTTCGGCTTCCGTCTCGCCGGGCTCCACATGCCCCTTGGGGAAAGACCAGTGGCCGCCGGCAACGCTTTTGATGAGCAAAAGCTCCGTGTTGCCGTGATATTTGCGGAAAACAATTGCTCCGCACGACTTTTCATGCTCCATAATCATCAGCATCCTTTCAGTATGAGGTAAATTACTTCTATTGTAGCACATACCGCAAAAAAAATCAAAACATTCTTGTAAAAAACAGGAAACCCGGCGGAATTCCCACCGGGTTTCCTGTTTTATCCAGTTTTACAGCTCGTTCAGCTCGGTTTGGCTGACCAGGTGAATGCCGGATTCCGCCAAAAGGGCGGCTGCTTCCTCCGGTTTGTCAACCCGCAGGATGATATAGGCGGAATTGACCTGGCGGCCGGTAAAGGCATAGGTGTAGTCCAGATTGATTCCCTTTTCATTGAGCAGCTCCAGAATTTCGCAGAGGCTGCCCGCTTTGTCCGGAATCGCGGCCGCTAAGACCGGCGTGATGGAGTACACGTATCCCGCTTCCTTGAGGGTGCAGGCGGCTTTGTAGGAATCGCTGACAATGACCCGCACAATCCCAAAGTCCGCGGTGTCGGCCAGCGCCAGCGCCTGCATGTCAATGTCGTGCTCCCGCAGGAGCTTGGTAAAGTCCAGCAGTTTGCCGGGCTTGTTTTCCAGAAAAACGGAAATCTGCTTGACAGTCACAAAAATCCCTCCTTAATACAGCTTGCGGTTGTCGATGATGCGGACGGCCTTGCCCTCGCTGCGGGCGATGGTTTTCGGAGCCACCAGCTTGACGGCCGCGTAAATGCCGAGCATGGCTTTGAGCGCGTCAATCAGCTCTTTCTCCCGCCGGGTGATGTCGCTGACGGCGTCGGAGAACATTTCGGGGGTCATTTCCACCTGGACCTCCAGCTTGTCGGAGTTGTGCTCCCGGCTGACCAGAATCTGATAGTTGGCGGGGTATCCTTTGGACAGGAGGACCGTTTCGATCTGAGAGGGGAATACATTGACGCCCTTTACAATCAGCATGTCGTCGCTGCGGCCCATGGGCTTGCTCATCTTGACATGAGTGCGCCCGCAGGGGCATTTTTCCCGGGTCAGGACGCAGATGTCCCGGGTGCGGTAGCGCAGCAGGGGGAAGGCTTCCTTGGTGATGGAGGTAAAGACCAGCTCGCCCTTTTCTCCTTCAGGCAGGACCTCGCCGGTGTTGGGATCAATGATCTCGGCAATGAAGTGGTCCTCGTTGATGTGCATGCCGGCCTGGGCGCTGCATTCAAAGGCGACGCCGGGGCCGGAGATTTCGGTGAGGCCGTAAATGTCGTAGGCCTTGATGTTCAGCAGTTTTTCAATATCCCGGCGCATCTCCTCGCTCCAGGCTTCGGCGCCGAAGATGCCGGCTTTCAGCTGGATTTTGTCCTGAAGCCCGCGCTCCCGGATGGATTCGCCCAGATAGGCGGCATAGGACGGGGTGCAGCAGAGGATGGTGGACCCCAGGTCGCACATGAACTGAATCTGCCGTTCGGTGTTGCCGGAGGACATGGGCAGGGTCATGGAACCCAGCTTGTGGGAGCCGCCGTTTAAGCCGGGGCCGCCGGTGAACAGGCCGTAGCCGTAGGAGACATGGACCACGTCGTCCTTGGTGCCGCCCGCCGCCACAATCGCCCGGGCGCAGCATTCGTCCCAAAGGTCGATGTCATGCTGGGTGTAGAAGGCCACAACCCGGCGGCCGGTGGTGCCGCTTGTGGACTGGATGCGGACTACCTCGCTGCGGGGAACGGCCAGCAGGCCGTAAGGGTAGGCCTCCCGCAGATCGTCCTTGGTGAGAAAGGGGAGCTTATGGAGATCGTCCACCGAACGGATATCGTCGGGGGTGACGCCCTTTTTCTCCATCAGGCTGCGGTAGTAGGGGACGTGTTCATAAACGTGGCGCACCTGCTTGACCAGGCGCTCATTCTGCCAGGCGAGAATCTGCTCCCGGGAGGCACATTCAATTTCGGGCTGAAAATAGCGTTCCATTGGTAATTTCCTTCTTTCTGGCGGCGGGACCATGATTTTTTCTTATTTTACCATTTTTGCGGGAATTTGTAAATAAAAAGCAGAGAACTTTTAGAACGGCAAATAAAAAATCGTCAAAAAGCAAAAAATCACACACGAAAATTTTGCGCTTTGCCAGCCGCGCCGCAGGCCGTCAGGAGTTCCAGAGGGGAACGCTGCTGGTGGAAACGCCCTTCGCCCCGGCCTTCAGCGCGGCGAGAATGTCCTCCTTTCTCTCGATCATCCCGCCGGCGATGATATCCGTTTTCATCTGGCCGGCGAGGCGGCGGAGGACCCGGGGGCAGATGCCCGGCATGATTTCCGCCATATCGGGGCGGGAGAGGGCGGCGGTTTCGGCGGTGGTGGCGGCGGACTGGGAATCCAGCAGGAAAAACCGCTGGACGGTGAGCAGCCCCCGTTCCTTTCCGCAGCGGATGAGCTGGCTGCGGGTGCTGATGATTCCGTCCGGCTTCACGGCCCGGGCCAGAAAATCCACAGCAGCGGCGTCCTTGCCGATTCCGTGCAGCAGGTCCATGTGGATAAAGGTCATTTTTCCCGCCCGGCGCAAAACGGCGATGTCCTCCCCGGCTGTGAGCAGCTCTCCGCACAGGAGGAAGATAATTTCCGCGGGGGAACCTGCGGCGGCGGGAATATCCTCCCTGCGGCGGACGGCGGCGATGACGGGGTTTTGCTCCAGACGGGCCAGAATGGGGTTCATGGGTATTTCTCCTTTCGCAGTGGCTGTATCCATCATACCACTTGGCGGGCGGGATGGCAAGATGCGAAAACCCGGCGTTGACAAATCTTTCCCGCTGTGCTATGATGAAAACGCAAACAGAATATTTTGTGCGGAGTAATGGAGTCACAGAAAGCGAAGGACCAAGCGCCCTTTGTTTTTTGCGGCTCTTTTTTGCGCGGAAGGGGAGAATTATGCGATACGATGCAGCAGTGATCGGAGGCGGCGTCACCGGCGGAATGATTTTGCGGGAGCTTTCCCGCTACCGGCTCAAAACCGTCCTCCTGGAGAAGGCGGAGGACGTGGCTATGGGGGCCTCCAAGGCCAATTCCGCCATTGTCCACGCGGGGTTTGACGCTGCGCCCGGTACGAACAAGGCCCGCTTTAATGTGGAAGGCAACGCCCTGATGGAGCAGACGGCCCGGGAGCTTTCGGTCCCTTTTATCCGGAACGGCTCTTTGGTTCTGGCCTTTACGGATGAGGATTTGGAGACGGTTCGGGAGCTTCGGTCCCGCGGGGAGCAAAACGGCGTCCCCGGCCTCGCCCTTCTCAGCCCGGAAGAAGTCCTGGAGCGGGAGCCCGCCGTTTCCCGGGAAATCAAAGGGGCGCTCTGGGCCCCCACCGGCGGGATTGTCTGCCCTTACGAACTGACCATCGGCGCTGTCGGCAACGCCATGGACAACGGCGCCCGGCTGCGCACCGGCTTTGCGGTGGAGGAAATCCGGGACATGGGGGAGTATTTCCTCCTGCGCGCCGGGGAAGAAACGGTGGAGGCCCGCTTCATCGTCAACGCCGCCGGGGTCCATGCCGATGAAATCGCCCGGATGGCGGGGGACGGGAGCTTCACCATCACGCCCCGCCGGGGGGAATATGAGCTGCTGGACAAATCCATGGGCGGGCTGGTGCGCTCCACGATATTCCAGCCCCCCACCCAAATGGGCAAGGGAGTCCTGGTGACCCCCACCGTGGACGGCAACCTCCTCACCGGCCCCACCTCCGAGAATATTGCGGACAAAGAGGATACCGCCGCCACCGCCGCCGGATTGGAGACGGTGCAGCGCCTTGCGCGGAAATCGGTGCCGGGGATTGATTTCCGCATGACCATCACCTCCTTCGCCGGGCTGCGGGCCTGCTCCAGCACCCATGATTTTGTCATCGGCCCGGCCAAAGGCGCGCCGCGGCTCATCCACGCCGCCGGCATCGAGTCCCCCGGCCTCACCTCCGCCCCGGCGATTGCCAAAGCGGTTGTGAAACATCTGGAAAAAGCGGGGCTCGTTTTGGAGGAAAACCCGGACTTTGACCCCATCCGCAGACCGTTTCCCAAATTCCGGGAAATGGACGATGAGGAGCGGGCGGCCCTGGCGGCTGCCGACCCGCGCTTTGGGCGGATTGTCTGCCGCTGCGAGGGAATCACCGAGGGGGAGGTGCTGGAAGCCATCCGGCGCAACCCGCCCGCCCGCAGCGTGGACGCGGTGAAGCGCCGCACCCGCGCGGGGATGGGCCGCTGCCAGGGCGGCTTCTGCGGGCCCCAGGTGGTGGAGCTTTTGGCGAGAGAGCTGGGAATTCCCATGGACGAGGTGACAAAATCCGGCGGGAAATCCCGCATGCTGGCGGGGAAAAACCGCTGAGAAATGGACAGGTGCAGTATGAAAGATTTTGATTTAGTAATCATCGGCGGCGGACCGGCCGGCATGGCGGCGGCTCTGGCCGCCCAGGAGCAGGGGGTGCGGGACCTCCTCATTCTGGACCGGGAGCCCCAGCTGGGCGGCATTTTGGAACAGTGCATTCACAACGGGTTCGGCCTCCACCGGTTCCAGGAGGAGCTCACCGGCCCGGAATACGCCGCCCGGTTCGCATCCCGGGTGGAGCAGGAAAAGATTCCCTACCGGCTGGACACCATGGTGCTGGACCTGTCCGTCTGTCCGGACGGCGGGAAGATCGTCACAGCGGTGAGCCCCTCGGAAGGGTACCGGAAAATCAGGGCCCGGGCGGTGGTGCTGGCCATGGGCTGCCGGGAGCGGCCCCGGGGGGCGCTGAACATCGCCGGGACCCGCCCGGCAGGCATTTACACTGCCGGCGCTGCCCAGAAATTCGTCAACATGAAGGGGATGCTCCCCGGAAAGCGGGCCGTCATTTTAGGGTCCGGTGACATCGGCCTGATTATGGCCCGCCGCATGACGCTGGAGGGGGCAAAGGTGGAGGCGGTCTGCGAGCTGATGCCCTATTCCGGCGGCCTCACCCGCAATATTGTGCAGTGTCTGGAGGATTTCGGAATCCCGCTTCTTTTAAGCCACACCGTGGTGAACATCCGCGGGAGGGAGCGGCTCACCGGCGTCACCATCGCCGCCGTGGGGCCGGACCGGAAGCCCATCCCCGGCACGGAACGGGACATCCCCTGCGACACCCTGCTCCTTTCGGTGGGGCTCATCCCGGAAAACGAGCTTTCCAAGAGCGCGGGGGTGCAGCTGGACCCCGTTACCGGCGGGGCGGTGGTGGACGAATGCCGCCAGACCTCGGTGCCGGGGGTGTTCGCCTGCGGAAACGTCCTCCATGTCCACGACCTGGTGGATTTCGTTTCGGAGGAAGCGGAAATCGCCGGGAAACAGGCCGCCGCCTATCTCCAAAAAGGCGGGATGGACGGCGAGACTTTCCCCGTTTCGGCAGGGGAGGGCGTGCGGTATGTGGTGCCCCAGCGCATCCGGAGGGGGGCGGAGCCTTTTTCCCTCTATTTCCGGGTGCGGGATGTTGCCAAAAATGCCCGGATTGTGGTAGAATGTAACGGGAAACAAATTGCGTCCCGGAAAAAACGCCGGGCAGCTCCGGGGGAGATGGAAAACTTTCCGCTGACCGCCGCCCAGCTCGCCGGAGTGGATGGACCGGTCACCGTCCGGCTTGAGAAGGAAGGGGAGTGAGCGCATGGAAAAACGGAACCTCACCTGCATCGTCTGCCCCATGGGCTGCGCGCTGGAGGTCACGCTGGAGGGGGGAAAGGTCCTCTCCGTAACGGGCAATACCTGCCCCCGCGGGGAACAGTACGCCCGGGAGGAATGCACCCATCCCACCCGGGTGCTCACCACCACCGTCCGGGTAGAAGGCGGCGAGCGGCCGGTGGTCCCGGTGAAAACCGCTGCGCCCATCCCCAAGGAGCGCCTGTTTGACGCCATGGAGGAAGCGCGTTCCCTCAGCGTCCGGGCCCCGGTCCGGATCGGGGAGATTATAAAGGAAGATTTATGCGGCACCGGTATCCCATTGAAGGCCGCCGCGGACATCGGGAAAGGGAGAAATATATGACCATTCAGCAGTACATTGGAAGGGAGTTTCCCTGCTCCTGCGGCAGGACTCATTCCACCGGCATGAAAATCGCCGACATTTCCTCCGGCGCCAGCCGCCGCCTGGTTCCGGCTCTGCGGGAGCTGGGCCGCAGGCGGGTGTTCTGGGTTGCCGACGAAAACACCTGGCCCATTTTGGGCAGACAGGCCGCCGCAGACATGAACGAAGCGGGAATCGCCCAGTCCGGCGTTATCCTCCCCGGGGAACCCCACGCCGACGAGCTGGGCATCGGGCAGACGCTGATGCACCTGGACCGGGACGCGGACGTGCTGCTGGCCATCGGCAGCGGCACCATCAACGACATCACGAAATTCGTGAGCCACCGCCTCCATAAGCCTTATGTGATCCTGGCTTCCGCCCCTTCCATGGACGGCTTTGCCTCCAATGTGGCCGCCATGACTACCGACCGCATGAAAACCACCTATGAAGCCCATATCCCGGAAGCCTTTTTGGCGGACTTGGACGTCCTTTCCAAAGCGCCCATGGAGATGATTGCCGCCGGGGTGGGGGATATTCTGGGGAAATACAACGCCCTGTGCGACTGGAAAATCGGTAAAATCATCACCGGGGAATATTACTGCGAAGAAATCGTCAGGCTCATGCGGGAAGCGGTGGAGAAGGTGGTGGAGAGCATCCCCGGCCTGAAAGAGCGCCGTCCCGAAGCCTACGCCGGCCTCACCGAAGCGCTGGTCCTCTCCGGCATCGCCATGGGCTTTGCGGGAAATTCCCGCCCCGCCTCCGGCAGTGAGCACCATCTGTCCCACTTCTGGGAGATGCGCTATCTCTTTGAGGGGCGGAAGGCCCTCCTGCACGGGACCAAGGTGGGGGTGGGGACAGTGCTGTCCATCCGCATGGCGGAAAAGCTGCTGAATATGCCGGCGGACTTTGAAAAGGGCATAGCCCACGCCCGGAATTTTGACTGGGACGACTGGAAAGCCCGGGTGGAAAAGGGCTACGGCCCCGCCGCCGGAAGCGTGTTCGAGCTGGAAAAAACCGCCCGCAAAAATGACGCCGCCGCCCACGCACAGCGGATGGAGACAATCCGCGCCCATTGGGACGAAATCACCGCCGCCATGCGGGAATCCCTCCCCGCGTCCGCTAAAGTGGCCGGGATGCTCCGGGAGCTGGGCGGCCCCGCTGACCCGGAGGAAATCGGGGTGGAGCCTTCCCTGGTGGAAGAGGCCATTCTCCTTGCCAAGGAGCTGCGCAGCCGCTACACCATCCTGCAGCTTCTGTGGGACCTGGGGCTTTTGGAGGAGTTCGCGGCGGAGTTTTCCGGAAAGGCGGGGAAATAATGCGCCCGTTTGAAGAACTGACGCCGTCGGAGGCTTCCGGCATCCGGGTGGTCCTCCACGATATCGACGATACCATCACCAACAGCGGCAAGCTCACGGCCGAGGCTTATTCCGCCCTGTGGAAGCTCCGCAATGCGGGGCTGCTGGTCATTCCGGTGACGGGGCGCCCGGCCGGGTGGTGCGATATGGCCATCCGCCAGTGGCCCATCGACGCCATTGTGGGGGAAAACGGCGCTTTCGTCTATTACTGGCAGGACGGGAAGCCCCAGATATTCCGCCACCCTTCCATCCCGGCAAAGGACGTCTCCCAAAAGCTCTCGGAGGTCCGGGATGCCTGCCTGGCCGGAGTTCCGGGCTGCCGGGTGGCCAGGGATCAGCATTTCCGGCTGTATGACCTGGCTATTGATTTCCGGGAGGATGAACCCCGGCTTCCGCTGGAGGCGGGAGATCGCATCAAGGAAATCGCCGAGAGTTTCGGGGCGGTGGCCAAGGTGAGTTCTATTCACGTCAATTGCTGGTTCGGCGATTACGACAAGGTTTCCATGTCCGCGCTGTTCCTGCAAAAATTCCGCGGCATCGCCGACCTGGAGCGCCAGGTCCTCTTTTTCGGGGATTCCGCCAACGATGAACCCATGTTCCAAAGGCTGCCCCTGTCCTGCGGCGTGGAAAACATCGCGCCGTTCCTTCCCAGAATGGCCCATCATCCCGCCTTTCTGGTAAAGGGGGAGGGCGGCCGCGGCTTTGCCCGGGCGGCGGAGATACTTCTGCGGCGGCGCGGAAACGTGTGCCCCTGATGGAAGTGTGAAAAGAGACGCAGAAAGAAAACGGACGCTGTTTTACTGGAACAGCGTCCGTTTTTGATGATATGCCGAAGGCTATAGACCGCTCCGGCATTTTTTCACAGTATCCGCAAGCGCCGCTTATTCCCGAATCCACGCGCCGTCGGCTCCGACCCGATAGCCGTTGATGGTGGTATTGGCCGCCATATGGGCGTCTGCGTAGAAATAATAGGTCTTGCCGTCGATGGTGTACCATCCGTTGACCAGGCAGTATCCGTCGGACTGGCGCATAAAGTACCAATAGTCGCCGATTTTGTTCCATCCGGTAACCATGACGCCGTCGGACCCGACATAGCACCAGGAATCCCCCTGGTACGTGCGGACCCAGCTGTTGGTCTGCATGATGCCGTCCGTTCCGAAGTAGTACCACTTTCCGCCGATTTCCTGCCACGCGGTGGCCATTGCGCCGCTGGCGTTCAGGTAATAGTAGTGGTCATTGTAGAGGTACCACTGGCTGGTCAGCAGCTCGCCGGAGGCTTTGGAAACGTACCAGGTGTTTTCGTCGCCGTCCGCGTGGAACCAGCCCACCGCCATGCCGCCCCAGCTGCGGAGGTAGTACCAGCTCCCGTTAATCATCCGCCAGCCGGTGGCCATTTTGCCGGAGGAGGGGTCCAGGTAATACCAGCTCCCGTTTACCAGCTTCCATCCGGTCTGCAGCGCGCCGGTAGAGGGGTCCAGATAGTAGTAGCTGCCGTCGTACTGAAGCCAGCCGGCAGCTTTGGAGCCGTCAGCGTTGGTATAGGTGGTGACGCCGCCGGAGGTGCTCCAGCCGTTTCCGGTGGGGAAGTTGGTCCCGGTTGTTGTGTCGGAACCTGAGGAACCGGAGGGAGGATTGCCGTTCAGCGACCCGTTGCTGTTAAAGGTATAGGACACTCCGTCAATGGTCTGGGTCCCGGTCACCATGCCGCCCCAGCTTTGCAGGTAGTACCAGATGCCGTTCAGGTTCAGCCAGCCGGTAGCCATGATGCCGGTGGTGGGGTCCAGATAATACCAGGTGCCGTTTATCAGCTTCCATCCGGTCTGCATTGCACCGGAGGAGGGGTCCAGATAGTAGTAATCGCTGCCCAGCAGCAGCCAGCCCGTCCGGCGGGTGCCGTCCTCATTCTGATAGTAGCGCGCGCCGTTTTCCGTCACCCAGCCGCTGCCGGTGGGAGAGGTGGCGGAACCGGAAGAGCCGGAGGAACCGGGCGGCGTCCCCTGGGTCAGAGCGCCGCTGGAGCTGAAGGTATAGGACGCCCCGTCAATAGTCTGGGTTCCGGTTACCATGCCGCCCCAGCTGAGGAAGTAGTACCAGGTGCTCCCGATTTGCCGCCAGCCGGTAGTCATGGCTCCGTCGGAAGGGTCCAGATAATACCAGGTGCCGTTGGTCTGCACCCAGCCGGTCTGCATCTTCCCTGTGGAGTCAAAGTAATAATAGGTGCCGCTGATGAGCTTCCATCCGGTGCAGTTCTGGCCGTTTTCCCGGTAATAGGTCTCGCCGTTTTGGGTGACCCAGCCGTTTTGCGCAGTGCTGCCGCTTCCGCCTAAGACGCCGTAATCGTCAAAGGTGTAGGATTGGCCGCCGATGGTGTGGGTGCCGGTGGCATAGGTCCCGTCGTTGTCCAGGAAGTAGTAGGTTTTGTCCCCCACATACTGCCACCCCGAAACAAGCTGCGGAACCAGGGAGATGGAGTTCCCGTCCGATGTCAGCGCCGATACCATATCCCTGCATTCGTCCGAGGACGTGTCCAGCAGGTTGTAGGACAGGTTGACAAAGCAGTCGGCCTGGGCCCAGCCTCCGTCCAGTTCGGCGATTTGGTTGTGGTCCAGATAGCATTCCCGCAGGGAGACCAGGTCCTCCATGCTGGGGACATAAGTGATTTCGTTGTGGGAAAGGTCCAGCACTTCCAGGTCGCTCAGCCCGGCGATTTCGTCAAAATCCCGCAGTTCGTTCCCCCGGGCGCTTAAGTACACAAGGCCGTCCGGGACGTTGTCCAGCTCCCGGAGTTCGTTGTCGTCCAGCACCAGATAAGCCAGGGAATCCAGAGAGGAGAGGCTGCTGGAATTGCTCATCCGGTTTCCCGTCAGGTCCAGGCTGGTGAGGTTTTCCAGGTAGCGCAGGGAAGTGACGGTGGAAACGCGGTTGCCCGAAAGGTTCAGCTCTTCCAGGTTTTCCAGGCGGTTGAGGCCGGAGAGGTTGGAAATATTGTTGTCCGACAGATCCAGATAGGTCAGATACTCGCAGGAACCGATGGAGGAGACGGAGGACAGCTCGTTGTCCGACGCATCCAGGTAAGAGAGGTTGGGTAGCTCATCCAGCCCCTTCAGGCTGGAAAGGCCCATTCCGCTCAGGTCCAGGGACTGAATCTGGGAAAGCTCGTATTCATTGAGCTGGCTGTCGCCGTCGGCGTCGGCTTCCTCCAGCAGAATATCAAACAGGTCTCTGTCAAAATTGCGGGACGCGACAATACCGTCGTCCCTGCTTGCGGCAGAAACGGACGGAGCGGCGGCCGCCAGGAGCACCGCCAGCATACAGGCGGCGGATAAGATTCGTTTGGTTTTGTTTGGCATAATCATCCCTCCACTTTAACAGTGCTGAAAATGGGGCGGTTTGTTGCAGAATATGGAAAATTTCCAGATTTGTTTTCGCAAAACGCCTGTATTCCGGTTTTATGTTTAGTATATCATAAAAAATCCGCGAGGTAAAGGGAAGCGGGGAATTTCACGGGATTTTTCCTTCGGGGCCCGCCTTGACAATCGGGCGGGAACATGCTATACTGAGGAGGAAAAAACCGATGACTGAGAAGAGTAACCGGCGAAGGACCCCATTTCAGAGAGCTGCGGACGGTGGAAGCGCGGCGGGGGAGCGGCGGCGAATGGACTCAAACAGGGCGGGACGAAAGGCGAAAGCCGAGTAATGCCCGACGGGTTTCCCTCCCGTTATCCGGGGAAACGCATCGGCCGGTGCGGATGAGCGGGCAATGGCGGGAAGGCCGCCGTGCCAATTTGGGTGGTACCGCAGAAGCTTCAAGGCTTTTGTCCCATGAAAGACATGGGGCAAAAGCCTTTTTCCATTCCAGCCGGTTCAGTTGAAAGATTAACTATTAAAAGTCAAGCCTGAAAATGAATGGTGGTGGTGAAAAAGGATAGCTCAAAAAAGGTATAGCAAAGCTAAGGTCTTGTCAGACCTCTGCTGGCTATTTCAAGCAGCTGCCCTCA